>CAYNNS010000100.1:0-554 GCA_964398345.1 uncultured Gemmatimonas sp.
CGCGGGATTATCTCCCTGCCAGACCATGTCAGTTTTGAAGAAGCGACCTTTCTCGAGCCCATCAACACTATCCTGAAAGCGGTGCAAAAAGCCCGCGTTCGAGCGGGAGAAACGATCCTGGTGGCGGGTTGCGGCCCCATCGGCCTGCAGCTCCTGATGGTCTCGAAACTCGAGGGTGCGCGCATCCTTTCAAGCGACCCGATACCCGAGCGCAGGGCCAGGCGGTCTTTCACCTGAGTGCCGATGGAACCACTATGGAATACCGGGTTCTCGTGGCCGACATCCGCAATGTCGTCGCCTCGCACATTCATCTCGGAGCGGCGGGCGTAAACGGCCCGATCGTCGTGTTTCTCTTCGGGAATGCGCCCGCGGGCGGAGGAGCGGTGAACGGCGTGCTCGCCGAGGGCCGCCTCACCGCCGCCAACTTCATCAACGCGCTCCCCGGCCGCCCCCTGAGCGAACCCATCGCGGCGCCCAAGAGTGGCAAACCCTCCGGGGACGGCCCCACCCACACCCGCCACCCCGTCTAGCGAGAAGGGACGCGCCACGTTTGA
>CAYNNS010000100.1:564-10294 GCA_964398345.1 uncultured Gemmatimonas sp.
TGGCCGCCCACGGCATCCCGGTGGTCGCCGAATCACTAACAAAAGAAGAGTTTTTTCAGCGGAGCGACAACTTTGCCCTGGCAGAGCGCGGCATCGTGGCGCACACGATCTCGAGCTTCAACCTGCATCCGGACTACCATCAGCCCAGCGATGACATTTCCCGGATCGATCCGGTGCACTTGGCGGGGGTGATCGAAGCCACGGCGCTCGCGGTCCGCCTGCTGGCCGACGGACCCAAACCCGAGTGGAAGCCGGGAGGACGGCCTCCGGGTTAAGCCGGGTTAGCGCTGCCCGGTGAGGATTTCGCTCAGGATCGCCGCATCGAGGTTGCCGCCGGAAACCACGCAGCACAGGACGCGACCCGGCACCCTCCCGGAGAGCGCCGCCGCCACGGGGACCGCCCCCGCCCCTTCCGCGACCACGTGGACCCGGTCCACCAGCGTCCGGATCGCCGCCGCCGCCTCCGCGAGCGACACCACCGCGTCCGAGTCGATCAGTCCCTGGATCAGCGGCCACATCTCGGGCAGAATCCCTGCCCCGCCGATCCCATCCACGAAACTGGGTGTACGCTCGACGGTCCGGGGGCCGCCCGCCTGAAGCGAAGTCCTGAGCGGGGTCGCGGTTTCGATTTCACAGCCCACGACACTCGTGTGGGAGGCTGCGCCGCGAAGCGCGCTGGCAATCCCGCACGACAGTCCACCGCCTCCAAACGGCACCAGCACCGCCTCGACGCCCGGAAGCTCCTCGAGAATCTCCAGCCCGATCGTCCCGTTCCCGGCCATCACCGCTGCGTTCGCCACGGGATGCACGAAGCAGCCTTCCGCACCGTCGTAGCGGTGCTCCTGCAGCACGCGCCACCACACCGCGAACGGCACCCGAATCAGGCGGGCACCCAGCTCCTCCAGCTTGGAGAGCTTGGCGGCCGGCGCCTGCTCGGGCACGACCGCGGTAAAGGGGATCCTGTGCCGCTGCGCGCACCAGGCGAGGCCCAGCGCCATGTTGCCGGCGCTCGCGGTGTAGACACCCGCGGCCAGCGCTGGCTCGCCGAGCTCGGCGAGGGCGTTGCGGGCCCCGCGGATCTTGAACGAGCCCACCGGCTGCAGGGTCTCCAGCTTGAGCCAGATCTCCGGCGCATCGGATCCGGGTAGCCGGATCAGCGGCGTGCGAATCGCGGCGTCGGCAATGCGCTCGCGAGCGGCCCGGATGCGCTCGAGCGGAATCCGCTCCGGGAGCGGGTTACTCACCGCCGCCGTCCGCCCCGCCGGGGCTCCCGCCGCGACCGCCGTCGTGCCGGAGGTCGCCGGGTCGTGTGCCGGAGCAGCCGCTGCAGCTCATCCAGGGTTTCCGCGTGGATGGGTGGCTCGTCATCCCGGGTGACCTCGAAGCGGAGTGGACGGTCGAGCGCCGGCAGCTCGTGGGACCGGAGCCGCCGCGCCTGTCCTTCACGAAGCTGCAATCGCACCGTTGGGCCGCCACCGTCGCTCTCATACTTCAGCGGGACCGCATCGCCATGCAGACGGACCATTCCCGGAAGGCCGTCGAGCCGCTCCCGGACCCGTTGCGGAACCAGCGCGTCGGGGTCCAACCCCACCGCGGCGGCGAGGAAGTCCTTCCAGGAGCCCACTGCACTGAGCTGCGCCGCCACTCGTGCTCGCAGCTCTGCCTCTTCGCCGGCCCGGACCGTTCCCCCGGAACGTCGCCACCACTCCCGCAGCGTGCTGGCCGCCCGACGAATCCTGCCCTGATCGGGGTGCGCCGTCTGCCCGTCGAGCAACGCGGCAGCGAGCGTCTGGTGCGCCGCGGTCACCAGCTCCGCGGGAATGCGTCCGCTGAGTGGCTCGATGTCGGTTTCCAAATCGAATCCGAAATAGCTGGTCCGACGCGCGATCGCGAGCTGTTGCTGCTTCCGCGAACCAAGCAGGACGATCGTGGCCGGCCCGAGCCTGGCGTGCCGGCGCACCAGCTCATAGGACAGCGTCGTTCCCTCCACCGATGCGCGCGGAGTTCCGAAACGGTCCGCGAAGAAGCGGATGCTGCCTGCTACCGCTCCCCAGCTGCCCGCGAGCGAGGACTTCGCGACGCGCGCTTCCTGGCCGTCGGAGGTTTGCTCGTCGATGACCAGCTCGAAGGGCATGCACTCGGCGAGCAGCTCGGCAAAGCGAGCCCGAAGCTCACGGCTGGCGTAGGGCAGCGTTCGAGGCAGCGGCAGCTCCAGCGAACGGTACACGGAAGCAGTCCCCATCGCGGCGTCTTCGACGGCTTTGACGAGCACGCCCCGGCGCTGTCCCCAGTCGTCCAGCGCTTCGTCGAACACGTGGCGAGGCAATCCGTACACCTGCCCCAGCGCACCGTGCTGGTTGACCGCCTCCGCATAGAGGTTGTAGCAGGTCAGATGATCGCTGCCGTTCACCGCGACGCCATGCAGGTCACGCTCTTCGCGCGTCATCCGATGCAGCGAATCGATGTTGGAGCAGACCGCGACGACCGGCACGACGTCGGGTTCGGCGCGCACCAGCAGCTCGGCCCAGGCGCGATCCACCGGCATCGCCTCGACCTCTCTCCCGTAGTCGGTTAACCGTCCGCCGGCAATGAGGCCGCGAGTGGTCAACAGGTCCACGGCTTTCGCGTAGGCGACACGGTCGAGCGGGACCGGAAGCTCCAGATCGCGGGCGTCCACGCCGAGGGCGGCACAGGTGAGTGCGACCCGCTCCGCGTCTCCAGCGAGCTGGAACTCGGGTGGCCCGGGTCGCAAGGCCCCGAAGTCCAGCGTCCGATCCGAAAGGATCACCACTTCTCCGTGCGGGACCCGGCCGTGAACCCGCCCGGCCATCTGCAGAATCTCGTTCGCGCCGAGGTACATGCGATGCAGCACATTCCGGCCGCGATCCACCACGTTGCCATACCGGGCGTCGTAGATCACCACGGTATCGAGGCCCGGAATGTTGAGCGCCGACTGACCCGCCGCCGTCATCGCAAGCAGGAACGGCCGGGCCACCGTCCCCTCGAGAAACGGCCGAATGACGCGGATCGGCTCGCCGCCGTGATAGAACGCGGTCGCCAGGCGCGACCAGCGCTGGCCCAGCTCCGCGGCCAGCCGCTCGACCTCCGCGCGCGTCGGGACAAACACGGCGACGCCTCGCTGTTCCCTGATGACGTGACGCAGATAGCGATCGTCCAGCAGCTCCCCGACGGACTTGGGCACGACCTGGACCTTGGCCCGGAGCGCCGGGTCGAAGGCGCTCGATTCCAGCACCTCGGCACTGTTGAGATAGGCGGCGTAGAAGGCGGGATCGACCGTTGCCGAGAGCCAGATGAAGCGGCACCTGGCGCGCTTGCCCAGCGCGAGGCAGAGCTCGAGCTCAGCGGAGGTCTGGTGGATTTCATCGACGATGAGGGTATCCCGACCGGTAATGAGGTCATCCTGGAACCAGCGCCGGGCAATGCCGGTCGTCACGATGACGACGTTCCACGAAGGTGTTTCGGGTGTCGCTTCCCGCTCGCGATTGACGACACCGTACCGCAGCGACTCGCGAAGAATTGCCTGCGCAATGGGTCGAATCGAGAGCGTCTTGCCGGTGCCGGTCCCCGCCACGATACCAAAAGGCTTTCCCGACTCGGCCCAATCGATCAGTGCGGGACCGTGTTGGCGCTGCAGCAGCGTGGCCACTTCGGCACCGAGCGCGAGCTCGATCGTCTCGCACGCCGCGCGAGTGGGGGCAATGACCACGATTCGGCCACGCGGATGTGGTGCCCGCTTGTAGGCCTGCGGATCCAGGGGAAGGTGGTGGTCGCGTGCCGGGTGCATGGTCGAGGAAGCTGTGGCAACGCGATGGGAGATACAAGCGAACAGCCCCGCCCGAAGGCGGGGCCGCTCGTACTCAGGGGAGCGATGCCTCCCCTGTCCTGCCCTGCGCGCTAGTGATCACGGCCGTCGCGGGGATCCCAGTTGCGCGGGTCTCGGTTGCGGCCGTCCCTGCTATCGTTACGGGGGGCCCAGCCGCGACCATCGCGACCGTCGTATCCCCGGTTGTCATAGCGACGGTCGTCGTAGCGGCGATCGTCATAGCCGCGGTTGGAATAGCCGTCGTCGAACCGGTAGAAGCGGCCGTCCTCTTCCAGGACCCGGATCTCCTGCAGCCCCGGATAGAACTCGCGATCGTAATAGCAGTCGTCGTCGCGATCATAGTAGACCACGACTACGCGCGCGTCCCGTCGGAACCGATTCCAGTCGTTGAAGCGACCACCCCAATCGAAGCGCCGGTCGGAGCGCCGAATGACTTCGACCCTCACCTGCCGGGGCCGATAGCCGTAGTCGCGATAGAACCGGTCGCGATACCGGTCGCGCGATTCAATCTGCACCCGACCATTGATCGGTCCTCGGCCACCGATCCGGATGTCGGCGCTGACGCGCTGAGCGCTGGCGGAGCCAGAAACGAGAGAGAAGAGCAATGCCGAGCCGAAACCTACCCGTCGAAACGCCATAGTGGCCTCCAGGACCAGAAAAACCAAACCGCAGTGACGGCCCGACCCATAAGCGAGGGTTGTGCCAAAACGTAACTCGTTGTGCCGCAACGAGAAGCGATTTTTGCCCCTTCAAAGAACGTCCTCTGGGGAGGACGCCGGACACCGGATTTGAGGACGGTTATTATTCGCGCCCCGGAGTGGAGGGCGGACCCAGGTGCCTCACGCCTACAAAGTTTCAGTCGCCAAGGAGTATCTGAGCTTCTCCTCCGCTCATTTCATCACCCTGACGGGCCATCAGTGCGAATCCCTCCACGGCCACAACTATCGGATCGGAGTGGTGGTGGAAGGCGATATCGACCCCGAGTGCGCCTTCGTGGTGGATTTCGGGGTCCTGAAGCGGATCGTCAGACCGTATGTCCAAGCGATCGACCATCGTGTCCTGTTGCCAACCGAGAACCCCAAGCTCCAGCTCCGCGAGGACGGGGACCGCCTCGTGGTCCACTATCTCGGGAAGGAAAAGTTCGTGTTTCCACGCTCGAATTGCGCCTTGCTTCCCATCAGCAACACCACAGCCGAAAAACTGGCCGAGTACTTCGCTGGGCGGGTCCGGGATGAGTTACGGAAGGAGGGCCTGGGGCACCTCGACGCCATTGAGGTCGAAGTGGAGGAAAGTGCGGGACAGTCGGGCTACTATCGCGTGGTGGCTACTCCTTGACGAAGGGTTTGGCCGGCCCCTTGAGGCTCGACCCCGCCGGCAGCTTCAGCAGCACCAGCGACTCGATCATCCCGGCCACTTCGAAGTCCTTCGCAGTGATCCCTCCCGCACTGTGGGTCGACAGGGCAACGGAGACGCTGGGCCAGGTCACGGTGAGATCAGCGTGGTGGTCGGCTGTCTCGCAGAGAAAGGCGATGGCATTGGTCACCAGCATCGACCCCCGCCAGCCGTCGGTCCGATAGGTCCGGCGCAGCGCCCCGTCAGCGTACCGCCAGTTGCCCAGCGCCTTGAGCCGTTCGCTGATCTCCGCATCGTCATACACGCGCTCGGTCGGCATGATCTCCCCTAGTCCCCCAGGCTGATTCCGAGATTCCTCGCCGTCATGATAATCCCGCTGTCGAGCGGCACCAGTTTGGTTTTCCCGATGATCTCACTCAGCGGTATCCGCCCCACCGTGGGCGGCGTGTAGACCACACAGCAGCCGAACTCCTGGTCGCCAATGGCGCGCACCGCGGCCGAGCCGAACCGCAGCGCGAGCAGGCGGTCGAACGTCGTAGGGGAGCCGCCGCGCTGAAGGTGCCCCAGGACCACGCTGCGTGTTTCCTTCCCGGTCCGCGCCGTGATCTCCTTGGCAACCTCTTCCGCAATGCCACCCAGCCGTTCTGGACGTCCGGGAGCCGCGTGCTCGCGGTAGACCATCTGCCCTCCCTTCGGCCGGGCGCCTTCGGCGGCGACGACAATCGAAAAGCGTCTGCCGCGTTGCTCGCGCTCGAGGATCTTGTCGCACACCTTCGTCATGTCGAAGGGGATCTCGGGAATCAGGATGACGTCGGCACTGCCGGAAAGCCCGCTGTGCAAGGCGATCCATCCCGCGTAACGGCCCATGAGCTCCACTACGAACACCCGGTCATGGCTCTCGGCAGTGGTGTGAATCCGGTCGAGCGCATCGGTGGCAGTGCTCACCGCGGTATCGAATCCGAAGCTGGATTCGGTTCCGGTCACGTCGTTGTCGATGGTCTTGGGCACGCCGACGACGGGGATGCCCTTGCGAAAGAGTTCGTAGGCGATCCGCAGGCTGCCGTCACCGCCGATGGCGACGAGCGCATCGAGCCCGTGGGCCCGAAACGCCGTCACCACGTCATCCGAACGATCGATCTCACCCATCGTTCCATCGGGGCGCGAGCTCAGCCACTGGAACGGGTTGCCCCGTGTCGTCGTCCCCAGAATCGTGCCGCCCAGATGCGTAATGCCTCGAACCGCGCTCGGGCCGAGCGGAATCAGGCCGGGGGGCGTGTCGCCCTTGCGGCGCTCGTGGCTGGCCGGAGCGTCGGGGATGAACAGTCCGTCGTACCCGCGGCTGATGCCGAACGTCTCCCAGCCACGCTGGAGCGCCGAGAGGACTACCGCGCGGATGACTGCATTGAGACCGGGGGCGTCGCCCCCGCCGGTCGAGATCGCGATTCTCAACGGGACCGGTTCAGCCGCTGCGCTCGTGGAGCAGTCGCAGGACTTCTCCCGCATGGGCGTGGCGGCCTTGCTTCTTCTTCGAGAAGACCAGCTCCCCATCGGCGCGAACGTCGAAAGTGCCCCCCGACGACTCGATCAGCTGCACCGAAGCGTCGGGGAATTCCTTGCGGAGCTCCGCCGCCAGACCGGCGGCGCGTGGTTCGTAGTTTCAAACGACGCAATAGCTGATGCTGATCTTCATGGCCCGCCTCGATTTAGGTTGCCAGCGGCAGAATCCTAGCTGGCCGTCGGACGGTGGCAAAGGACCGATTAATATGCCCCAATGAAGCGAGCGTATTTCGTCATCCCGTTCGCCGCGGGATTGGGACGCCAGCTGCCGGCACAACGTCCTGCGGCAACGCCCGCTCCGGCGGGTCCTCCTCCCGGTGAGTGGCAGTTGCCTGGAAGGGATTACGGGCTCACTCGGTTCAGCCCGCTCGATCAGGTCTCGGTCAGCAACATCACCCAGCTCCGACCGGTCTGGACGTTCTCCACCGGTGCCCTCCGTGCGCACGAGGGCAATCCGCTGGTAGTGGGATCCACGCTCTTCCTGCAAACCCCGTATCCGAATTTGGTTTTCGCGCTGGACCTGAGCCTGCCGGGAGCACCCATCAAGTGGCGCTACACAGCTCCACTCCCTCCGGCGCCTCGCGGCGCCGCCAATCAGTTGCCAACGGGATGCTGCGATGTGGGGAACCGCGGCCTCGCGTACCATCCGAGCGGGAAGCTCTTCGTGCCACTCCTCAGCGGGGAGCTCGCGGCACTGGATGCAGCAACAGGAAAAGAGCTCTGGCGAGTCAGGAACTCGGACTGGCACAGCGGCGCCACCCTCGCGGCAGCACCGCTGGTCATCAAGGATCTCGTGCTGGTCGGTGTCTCGGGCGCCGAGTCCGGGGTGCGCGGCCATCTCACCGCCTACGACGCGCTGACCGGACGCCTGGTCTGGCGCGGCTGGAGCACCGGCCCCGACGCCGACGTCCTGATCGATGGCCCGGCAAATCCCGCGTATCCCTCGCACCAGTCCCGTGACCTCGGCGTCAGTAGTTGGCCGAGTGAGAGCTGGCGCATGGGCGGGGGAACCACATCGGGTTGGCTTTCCTACGACCCCGAGCTGAATCTGGTGTACTACGGCACCGACCAGCCGGCACCCGCTAACCCGGCCACCCGAGCCGGCGACGACAAGTGGACCGCGACGATCTTCGCCCGCGAAGCAGCGACGGGCAAGGTGCGCTGGGCTTACCAGACCACGCCGCATGACGAGTGGGGCTACGCCGCTTCGAATGAAAACCTTCTGGCGGACATTTCCGTGAAAGGCATCGCGACGAAAGCGCTGGTGCACTTCGACCGCAACGGATTCGCGTACACGATCGATCGCAGTACCGGACGGGTGCTGCTGGCAGAGAAATACGGTCCCGCGAACTGGGCCCGGGCGGTCGATCTGCAGAGCGGCGTGCCACAAACCGACCCGCGCTACGCGGCCCCGATTCCGGGTGCCGTCACTGGACAACGCCCGGCCGGCGTGACAACTCCCGGCATTTGTCCAGCCAGCATCGGCACGAAATTCCTGCAGCCGGCGGCGTTTTCACCCGTCAGCGGCTTCTTCTACGTTCCGCTCAACAACCTCTGCATGGAGCTGAAGCTCGGACCGGCAGGCTCCGTGGCGGCAAAGTTCTCCCCGGGACCGGGCGGCAGCGGTGGGCGCTTCATCGCATGGGATGCCGGGGCGGCGACGATTGCCTGGGAAGTGAAAGAACCGCTCCCCGTCACCGGGGGAGCGCTGGCGACGGCGGGCGGGCTGGTCTTCTATGGAACCATGGATGGCTGGCTCAAGGCGTTCGACCAGAAGAGCGGGCGCGAGCTCTGGAAGTTCAAGTGTCCCTCAGGCATCGTCGGGAATCCCATCGCTTTCAGCGGACCGGACGGGAAGCAGTACATCGCCGTGCTGTCCGGAATGGGCGGCTGGTGGGGATTGGGAGCCAACGGGGCATTCCCCGACCCTGGGGCCATTACCAACAGCGGAGGCGTGTTGCTGGTCTTCGGCCTATGAAACTCCGCCTGATCAGCTGGTGGCTGCTCGTTCCGCTGCTCACGGTGCTCTGGATGATGCTCGACCGGCCGCGACCGCGGCCACCGCACCAGGCCGAGTGGCTGGACGCCGGTGGTGTCCTCGTGAGAACGGTGCGCGCAGGTTCGGGGGACACCACGCTTCTCTTGCTCCACGGATACGGTGAATCGCTCACCACCTGGAGGGCCACCTTCGATGCCCTCGCTATTGGACATCGCGCCATAGCGATCGACCTTCCGGGGTTCGGCGGCAGCGCCAAGCCCGATGTGTCGTACTCCCTGGCCGCGATGACCGGGAGGCTCTCGGGTTTCATCGATCGCTGGACCTCGGGCCCCGTGGTCGTGATCGGGCACTCGATGGGCGGCGAGCTCGCCGCCTCGCTCGCTCTGGCGAGGCCCGACCGGGTCAAATTGCTGGTCCTGATCGCGCCGGCGGGCTACCGCCTTGGCTTGGGCGGAATCGCGGCGTCGATGACGCCAGGCAGAGCGCGCGCGATCGGCCGCTACCTCGCGCTCCGGTCCTTCATCACGCCAATTCACGATCCCGCCTGGCTCCGCGAGCCGGATTCCAGCGCCACCTATGAGCAGACGGGGGATACCGCCTACAGCAGAGCGGCGGCGAGGGTGCTCGAAGATTTCGACTTCGTGGCCTTGCACGACCGGTTTCGTGACCTGATTCAGCCCACGCTGTTGATCTGGGGCGGGCTCGACCCCGTGGTCCCCTTCAGTGTCGGTGACACCCTTTCGCACCTGATTCCCTGCGTCCACTTCTTTCCACTGCCGAAGGCTTTTCACCGACCGCACGCCGAGGTGCCGGATACCGTAATCCGCGTCGTCAGGCGCTTTCTGGCTCAGCCGGGCTGCACTGGATCGTAGGAGCAAAGACTACTATCTTGGGCCCGCTTCGCGGCCCGATCCCCATCCTTTAACGGGAGGTTGCCTCTGGACCTGCCCACTTCTCACCGGATCCCGGTGGCTTGG
>CAYNNS010000101.1:0-10112 GCA_964398345.1 uncultured Gemmatimonas sp.
AAAGAACAGGCGTCGTCTGCTCAAGGAAATCGCGGAGGGGGGCGCGTTAGGCGAAACCACGACCCTGGCGGATCCGAACGTCGTCGCGAAGCTGAAGGATAAGTACGAGAGCGAGGAGGGCTGACGTCGCTCAGATCTGGACTTGAGCGCCGAGCTCCACCACCCGGTTGGCGGGCAGGTGGAAGAAGGTGGTCGCCGAGCGCGCGTTGTTGGTCATGACCACGAACAGCTGCTTCCGCCACATCGCCATCCAGAGTCCCTTCGCCCCCAGGGCCGCGCGTTTGGCCGCGCCGGCTCCGGTGGGGATCAGGGTTTCCCGTCCCAGATAGAACGTGGTTTCCATCACCTTGATGTCGAGGCCGTGCGGCTGCAGCAGCGCCAGGACCGAAGGCACATCGGGGGACTCCATGAACCCGTAAGCCGCCACCAGGGTGTAGAACCCCTGTCCGAGCGATTGCAGCTCGACGCGCTCGCCCGAGGCAACTTGCGGGATTTCCCGGGTGACGACCGACATCAGCAACACCCGCTCGTGCAGCACCTTGTTGTGCTTGAGATGGTGCAGCAACACGGCGGGAGCGATGCTGGCGTCGGACGTCATGAAGACCGCCGTGCCCGGGACGCGCGCCGGAGCGCGGCGCGCCAGGTCGCGAATGAAGAGGTCGAGCGGCAGCGAATTGTCCCGCATGGTGGCGGTGAGAATGACCCGGCCCCGCTTCCAGGTCGCCATCAGCACGAAGATCACCACCGCCAGGAGAATCGGAAACCAGCCCCCCGCCAGGATCTTCACGAGGTTCGCGCTGAAGAAGGACAGATCGACGGCGAGAAAGAGCGTCACCAGCGGCGCGATCTGCCAGGGACGCCAGCCCAGGTGCGTCTGGGCGGCCTTGGCGAACAGGATGGTGGTGATGGTCATGGTCCCCGTCACCGCGATGCCGTAGGCTCCCGCGAGTCCCGTCGAGCTGCGGAAGCCCAGCACCAGCGCGAGGCAGGAGAGCATCAGAATGGTGTTGACCTCGGGGATGTAGATCTGTCCCGCCTCGCTCTGTGAGGTGTGCACCACCGTCACCCGCGGTGAGTAGCCCAGCTGGACCGCCTGCCGCGTCAGCGAGAACGCCCCACTGATGAGGGCCTGACTCGCTACCACCGCGGCGGCAAGCGACAGCGCGACCATTGGATAGAGCAGCGCGGCCGGCACCAGCCGGTAAAAGGGGTTGTCGACCGAGCCTGGCTGGGAAAGCAGCAACGCGCCCTGTCCGAAGTAGTTGAGCAACAGCGCCGGCATCGCGACCGTGAACCACGCCACCCGGATGGGCCGCGGACCGAAGTGGCCCATGTCGGCGTAGAGCGCTTCACTTCCGGTGAGCACCAGCACCACGGAACCGAGCACCAGGAATCCCGCGACCCCATCCTGGACAAAGAAGCGCACCGCGTACGCCGGGTTGATCGCCTGCAGCACCGCTGGCGCGTGCGCGATCCCCATGACCCCGAAGACCGAGATCGCGGAGAACCAGAGGATCATGATCGGGCCGAAGACGCTGCCGATTCCCGCGGTGCCGCGCCGCTGAAAGAAGAACAGCAGGAGCAGAAACAGCACCGCGAGCGGCACGATGTAGCGCTCGAAGGCGGGGGTTGCGACGCTGATGCCTTCGAGCGCGCCCAGCACCGAAATCGCCGGGGTGATCACCCCGTCGCCATACAGCAGCGCCGCGCCGAACAGACCCAGCAGTACCAGCAGCCGGCGGCGGCCCGTGGCCTCACCCGAGGGTCGGACCAGGGCCAGCAGCGCCATGATACCGCCTTCGCCCCGGTTGTCGGCCTTGAGCAGTACCACGATGTATTTGAACGAGACGACGAACGCAATCGACCAGAAGATGAGCGAGAGAATGCCGAGGATGTTGGCCTCGTTGAGCGGGAGCCTGTGCTCCGGCAGGAAGGCTTCCTTGACCGCGTACAGCGGGCTGGTGCCGATGTCGCCGTAGACCACACCCAGCGCGGCGAGGGAGAGCGCGGCGAGCGCCTTCCCCCGCGGTGCCGTCCGGGTATGCGCGGGGTCCTCGCTCACACGGAGGGGACGGGCCGGCGCTCGCGGAGCGCGAGCGCGAAGATCAGCACGATGACGACGGCGGACGCCACACAGTAGCGGCAGATCGCATGAATGACGAACAGCTCGAGGCCGGTCAGGTAGAGGCTGAAGAGCAACGCGAAGCCGGCGAGCACGGCGAGCAGCCGGGCGGGCCAGGAAGGACCGGCAAAGCGCGGTTGCAGCGCGAGCAGCGCGAGTCCGAGCAGCCCGGCGTATCCCACCACGCCGATCAGCGCCACGTCGACGCCGAAGAACTTGCTCTGGGGACTGAGCTGCACGGTCTCACAGCCCCCGGTTCCGCATGCCAGCGTTCCGATCGCGCCGAGCTTGTAGAGGTACAGATAGAGCGCAATGAAGAGGCCGGCGAGACTGAGAATCGCGAGGCCCATGCGGCCCCGGTTCACTGGGGCGTCCCGGCCTTGGGCAACAGATTCCGCACCAGCGCGCGAATGCTGTCGGAGTTGGACGCCCGGTCGGTATAGAGCCGCCCGCCGATCAGAAAGGTCGGCGTCCCGGTGACGCCGAGCTTGGTCCCCTCGTCGAGACTCGCCTGGATCCGGCCCGCGTACTTCGCGCTGGTCATGCAGGCATCGTACTTCGCCACGTCGAGCCCGATCTGCCCGGCGTAGGTCTTGAAGCGGGAGCTGGCGTTCCGCGTCGGGGCCCACTCGGTCTGGTGATCGAACAGGGCCGAGTGCATCTCCCAGAACTTGCCTTGCTCATCGGCGCAAGCGACGGCGTGGGCGGCCACCCGCGAATTGGGATGCATGTTCAGCGGGAAGTCGCGGAAGCGCCAGCGCACGATGCCGGACTGGATCAGCTGCTGCCGAATCGCCGGGAATTGAATCGTGGCGAAGTCGGCGCAGAAGGGACACTGGTAGTCGGCGTACTCGCTGACCTCCACCTTCGCCGAATCGGAGCCCACCACGTAGCCCCGAAAGCCGGCGGTGTCGGCCGCGAGCACGGTGACGTTGGCGGGAATGCTGACGCCCGCGGGCCGCTTGACCTGATACACCAGCGCGGCGATGCCGGCGAGCGCGATGGCGCCCAGCAGCAGATAGAAGCGATTCATTCCTGACGCGGGGGCCGCCATGGCTCATCGTCCTCGGGATCGGGGCTCAGAATGTCGGTTTGCCTGCGCGCTTCGTCGACCAGCTTGCGGTGCTCGGCGATTTCCGGCGTGTCGTAGGTGGACCGAACCTCGTAATGGAACAGCTCGGACCGCAGATCACCCATCCGGCGCAACAACTCGGGCACGTACTGCAGCAGCCGGCCCGATTGGTCCAGCTCGAGAATCCGCTCGGCGAGCGCCCGGAGCATCTTGCGCAGCTCCTCGATCCGGCGCTCGTCGTAGACTTCATCGTGTTGATCAGCCATACCTGCCTCTGCCGCACTGCCGCACCCCCAAACTGCCGCACAATACTAATGAGCGCCCGGGCGGCGGCGTAGACCGGTGCTCCCTTTGCGCGAGGCCCAGCCCGGCCATTATATTGTTCCCAAGCAACGGCTTACGTCGGGTTGCCTGCCCGGCGGACCCCCCCACAAAGGAAGGGCATGACCATTAGAAAGAAGGCCGACCGCTCCGCAGGACCCTCATCCGTCGATCAAGCGCGGGACGAGCTGTTCAGCCATATCCTTCGCTGCGGCGTTACCGAGGCCGAACCCGAGCACCAGAAGGAATGGATGGACGATACGATGCAGTACCTGGCGGAGCGCTACGCCGATCTGAGCGAAAAGGAAATCGCCCAGGTGCGCGTCCTCGGCGAGCGTTTCTGCAAACCCGTCGTGCGTTCGAATCCCGAGACCGCCGGCTCGCCCAGCTCCTGACATCCCGCTGATCCGGAATTCGGCCACCCGGCGTCGCGCTGGGTGGCTTGCTGGTTTATTGCGGCCGCCAGCCGCGCGGGAAGCGCCGCCAGTGGTACGCGGCGCGAAAGCGGAACCCACCCCCTAACCCGGCCTCGAACGCCAGGCCCTTCGGCAGCCCCGGCGCTCCCTCCATCCCGACGTAGAGCAGCAGGTAGCCGCCCCGGCCGGCGCCCACGACCCCGGCCAGCCCGCCCCCGAAATAGATCCCCATGCCGCGGCTCCGCCGCGGTGAAAGCTGGTACTCCACGGCGGCTTCGGCGCGGGCCATCGCGGAATCCCCCCGCGCGCCGAGCCCGAACGACACGACGCCCCGGGTCCCACCCAGGGTGCGCAGCCCGAACTGGGGGCCGGCCAGCACGCCGACACGCCAGCTCGAGCCGATCGTCGCGGTGCCGTGGACACCCGCCTCGATGACGACGGGGCCCTGGGCGAAGAGGCGAGCGGGAGCGGCGAGCAGCAGCGCGAGGCAGGCGCGGCGCCGAGTGCTCACCCGAGATCGATCTCGTAGCTGATGGCGATGTCGGAGTTCAGCGAATGGAGCACGGAACAGTATTTCTGATGCGACAGATCGATCGCACGGCGGGCCTTGGCTTCGTTGAGTCCGTCACCCCGGATGCGATACGCGAAGTGCAACGTCAGATACCGCTTGGGATGCTCGGGAGCTCGGCGACCGCTCACATGCACACTCAGCTCCTGCAACGTGACCTGCATCTTTTCCAGGATCCCCACGATGTCGGCGCCGCTGCAGCCCGCCGCGGCGAGGAGAATGGTGACCATTGGACCCGGCGCGTCCTTGCCGTCGGCATCGACCAGGGAAGTCGGACCTCCGCTGGCACCGCCGCGAAAGCGCTGCCCGCCCTCCCAGGTGACGGTAGCGGCGCGCAGGTTGTCGTCCGTCATCTCATCTCCTTTCGCCCCGCTTATTCTCCCAGCGCCCGCTTCTGTGCCGACGCCACCCGTACGTAATCCCAGATCGCGTAGAGCGCCACCGCCGCGGTCGCCCAGGCCAGCGGCCGCAGCAGCAGCGATCCGACCACGAACGCGAGCAGCGTGAGCAGCTGGAGAATGGTGACCGCTTTCCCCCCCAGCCGCGCCGGAATCGAAGCGGGACGGCGCAGCACCACCGTAACGACGAATGCGATCGCCGCGGCCAGATCGCGCGCCAGCACGCCGAGGACTTCGAGCGGCGAGAGCGCCTCTTCGAACAGCACCACGCCGAAGGCACACGCCATGAAGAGTTTGCCGGCAACGGGATCGGGAAACGCACCCAGGGCCGAGCAACCCAGCCTCCGCGCCACGAACCCATCGGCGAAATCGCTGAGGGCCGCGGCCACCAGGATCCCCAGCCGCCAGCCCATCTCCGGCACGAAGACGAAGCCGATCGCGAGCGGGATACGCAACACGGTGAAGACATCCGCCGGCGACCACCAGGGCCGTTCTTCCATTCCGAAACATATCAGCGCGCCCGCACAACCCCCTCCGCAGCGCGCGCGGGATCGAAGGCGCTCGCCGCCAGCGCGCGAATGGAGTCGGCAGAGACGGCACGGTACTCCGCCGCGGGATCCAGCAGCTCTTCGAGTCCGGTACCGACCAGCCAGGCATCGGCGAGTTCCGCGGCGAGCGCCCCTGCGGTCTGGCGCTCCACGGCGATCTGTCCAGTCAGATAGCTCACCGCGCGCGCGACTTCGTCCGCGTTGGTCGGCTGCTGGTGAAAGCGTACCAGCTCACCGAGCAAGGCCTCGCGGGCTTCGGCCTCGCGTTCGGGGGAAGTCGCGAGGTACAGCAGCAGTGCTCCGGCGCCTCGGCGCTGCCAGGAGGACGCGAAGACGGTATAGGCGAGACTGCGCTGTTCCCGCAGCACGCTGAAGAGCCGGCCGCCGAGTCCGCTGGCGACCGCCGACCAAACCTCGGCGGCAAAGCGCGCGGGCATCAACCGGCTCGGACCGGGGAATAGCAGCGCCAGGGCGGTTTGTCGCTTGGTCCGTTCCTCGACTGCGCGGCTGCCGGACCCGCGCCACGCCGTCGCGCCGGCGTGCGGGAGTTCATGGCTCGCGGGCGTCGCTTCGAAGACCGCGGCAAGGCGCTCGGCGAGCCGCTGCGGATCGAGATCACCCACGGCGACGCAGACGCTGCGTCCGCCCCGCAACTCACCCGCATGCCAGTCGCGCACCAGGGCAGCGGTCAGGCCCGGGATCGACTCGGGAAGGCCATGGAGTGGAAGACCGTAACCCGCATCGCCGAACGCGCCCCGCAGCGCGAGCTGCATCGGGCGCCGCACCATGTCATCGGCCGTCTGGACCGCCTCCTCCAGCAAGGTCACCCGCTCCCTGGCGATTTCCTCCGCTTCGAGCGCGGGACTTCGCAGTACGCCCTCCAGCAGCTGAGCGGCCTCGACGCTGTGCTGGGCCAGCACCGAGGTGCTGAAGCCGAACCAGTCCGCGGCGACGAGTGGAGCTACCGTGCCGCCCAATCGCTCGAAGCCCTGTGCCAGCGCATTAGCGCTGAGCCCCGCGGCACCCCGGACCGCCGCCCGGACCGCCAGCGCGCCGAGTCCGGCGGTCTCAGGCGTCTCCCGCGCCGAGCGGCGCCGGTAGACGCCGAGCGAAACCAGCGGCACACCGGAGTGGCGGAGCAGCAGGAGATCTGCGCCGGGGAGCGGCACGTGCAATACGTCCCCCGTCATCCCGCCCCGCACCACACGACTCCGAGTCTCCGGAACGATCGACGGCGGGGGGATCGCGGGCGGCTCCCAGGCAGGCAGCTGCAGCGAGGTCCGCAACAGCTCCACGTCGAGCTCGACGGCGGCGGACTCGGGCAGGTACGCTACCGCACCGGCACTGTCGCTCCGCAGCCACGTTGCCGCGGCGCGCCGCACCTCTTCGGACTGCACGGCGATGAGCCGCTCGTATTCCAGGTCCAGCAACTCCATGCCACCCAGCGCTTCCGCAAAGGCGAGGGCCGAGGCCCGCCCTTCGGCGGTCTGCAGCCGGCGGGACCAGCGAGCCTCGAGCAGAGTGCGAGCGCGGCTCAGCTCCGCCTCCGTTGGACCCGCCTCGCGCAGTCTCGCGAGGCAGCGACCGGTCTCCCGCAAGGCTTCCGGAAGATTCGCGGGATCCAGCTCCGCCGAGACGGAGAAGATTCCAACTTCGGTTGGGGTGAAGTGTCCCGCGCCGATCGCGGTAACCACACCCGGCGCACGCAGCGCGCGATAGAGCCAGCTGCTGCGGCCCGCGCTGAGGATCAGCGCCGCGATGTCGAGCGCCGGCGCGTCGGGATGCAGCGTCGGCACGGTACGCCAGCCCACCACGAGCTCCGCCTGACGCACGTCGCCGCGCAGCGTGCGCACCCGCAGCTCGCGATGGGGCGGCTCGCCCGGGGAAGCCTCCAGCGACGCTTCCGCTTCGGACCAGTCCCCGTAATGCCCGCGGCCGAGCTCCAGGGCGCGTTCGGCATCGAGCGCGCCCACGAGGCTGACGATGGTTCGCGAAGGGACGTAGCGGGAGCGGTAGTACCGTGCGACGTCGCCGTGCGTGATGCCGGAGAGCTGGGCTTCGGTTCCGATGCGCCAGCGTCGAATGCGATGCCGGTCGAACAGCACGGCGTAGAGCGTTTCCCCGGCGACGGCACCCGGCGTGTCGAGCTTGCGCTTCGCCTCCTCGATGATCACCCGCAGCTCGCGCGCGAGCTCCTCGGGATCGAGCAGACTGCGCCGCAGGGCATCGGCCTGGAGCTCGACGGCGCTCCCCAGCGACTCCGGCGGCAGCACCGCGTAGTACACCGTGTGGTCATAGCCGGTCCCGGCGTTGAGATACCCGCCGGCGGCTTTCATTTCGCGGGCGATCTCTCCCACGCCGCGGCTGGGAGTGCCCTTGAACAGCATGTGCTCGAGAACGTGGCTGACGCCGGTGAGCTCGTCGGGCTCGTCGAAGAATCCCGCCCGCACGTGACAGAGCGAAGCGACCGCCGTCGCGTGCGGCACCGGCTGGACCAGCAGAGTGAGACCGTTGGAAAGGACTTCGCGGCGGACGCCGAAGGTCCAGCGTCCGCTCACGGTAAGGGCGAGGTCAATGCACGATCCGCAGCACTCCCGCCTCCGCGCTCCCCCGGATGAAGGCTTCAGCGTCGGTGAGCGGGATGATCACCCCGGTTTCCTCCCGGCCGCGCCGCGCCAGGCCGGCCATGAATTCCGCCAGGGAGGCCAGCGTCGGGCCCTGCTCGCTCACTTTGAGCTGCAGCAGGATCTCGTCCCAGGTGCCGCGCAACACGGTGCCGCTCAGCGTGGCGACCTGGTGGATCTCGAAGCGCGAGTGCTTCCGCTGCATCCCCGGCACCTCGGCTACGAGAGCACCGAAGAGCTCGAGCTGATTGGGATCGCGCAGGCTGCCGTCGGGATACTGGGCCTCGATCTCGGCGAGGAGATCCTCGGTGGGATCGGGTTCGGGCAAGAGCTCGCCCAGGCGGCTCAGCCAGGGGGCCAGCTCGGGGTCGTCATCGGCGAGGCGATACAGCGTGCGCTTGAGCTCGATGGTGCGCCACAATCCGAGCTCGTCGAAATGGTCGTCGGGACCGGTCTTTTCGAAATGGCTGAGCGCCGTCGCACTCTCGCCCCGGTCGTAGAGCATGTTGGCGAGATAGATGCGGGCCTCCACGTACTTCGCATCGATCGCCAGCGTTCGCCGCAGCCAGTAGAACGCCGCACCGTCGCGGCCCAGCCGGTGAGTGACGTATCCCAGACACGCCGCGGCTTCGGCGCATTCGGGCTCGGCGGTCTGCGCCAGGTCGAAGAAGCGGTGCGCCGGCGCCAGGCAATTGCTGCGGAACATCGCCCGGCCCGCCTGCAGCATCAATTCGTGGTCTTCCTGAAAACCCAGCTCCAACAGCCGCTCGAATCGCTCCAGCGCACCCCGGCGATCGCCGAGCGCAAGCAGCACCTCTCCCATGCCCCCCAACGCATCTTCGTGGTCCTTGTCGAGCGCGAGCGCCTGGTCGAACGCGCGGCGCGACCAGGCGAACTCCTCCCGGGCGAGGTAGGCGTACCCCATTCCGATGTGGAGCTCGACTGCACTGGGATAGATCGAGAGCCCGTCTTTCAGCGTCTCGAGCGCTTCGTCGTAGCGTCCTTGATTGTAGAGTTGGTGGGCCTGTTCATCGAATTCGTCGGAGCTGAGGAAGGCATCCGACATCCGGGATGTCTCCAGAGAAGGTTGGATAAACATATGAAAAACAGAGGCTTGGAGCAAGTCCTCTCAACCTTTACGTCGGCTTCATGAAAGCTCGATTTGACAGTTCTTGATTTCAGGCGATGTTACTGACCCCTCGGTCACTTAGAGATTCTGACGGTGCCTGCCGCGCAACCCCGACCGGCTCCCGAGCCCCGCTGGCGCCGCCGACCCTTCGACCGGCCGGAGGAAATCCTCCGCGCCGCGCTCGACGAGTTCGCGCGCGCGGGTTATGCGCGGGCCCGGCTGGGCGACATCGCGCGCCGCGCGGGTGTCAGCAAAGCCACGCTGTATCTCTATTTCGATTCGAAACAGGCCCTCTTCGAGGCCTTGGCCCGGACCGCATCGCGCGAGTGGCTGCACGTCGAAGACGCAGCGGCCGGATTCTTCCCCGATACCGCGGAGAAGAAACTCCGGCGCTTCCTGCGGGAGACTTGGACCGCATTGCGCCGGCCCGAGCTGCTCGCGATGCTACGGCTGGTGCACGCCGAGAGTGCGCCGGAGCTCTCGCGCTGGTTTCTCGACGCGGTGATCCTGCAGCTCCGCACTCGGCTCCAGGGGGTCCTCGACGCGGGGCGCGCCCGCGGAGAGTTCCGCAGCGTCGCGCATGACTTCGCGCTGCACGCGGTGCCCTCGCTCCTCTTGCATCAGGCGATGCTGCGGGAAGGCGTGCTGGAACGCGACCCGGCCCCGCTCAGCGACCTGCAGGTGATCGAGGGGGCATGCGACCTCTTGCTGCACGGCCTGCTGCGTCGCGGTTCGCGAACCAGCGCGGAGTGAGGGCCGGCTATTCTCCGTCCATGTAGGGGTAGCGATAGTCCCGCGGCGGCGCGAAGGTCTCCTTGAGCGTGCGGGGAGATACCCAGCGGACCAGGTTGAGGATCGATCCCGCCTTGTCGTTGGTGCCGCTGGCGCGGGCGCCGCCGAACGGCTGCTGCCCG
>CAYNNS010000102.1:0-9924 GCA_964398345.1 uncultured Gemmatimonas sp.
CAGGACATCCTCCAGGCGCTCGGGACGGTCCAGGATCCGGACCTCCATCACGACGCTGCCGTCTTTCTTGACGACCTGGATGCGATCGTTGGGACGATCGCAGACGTACATCAGCCCATCGTTGCTCGGCTCGGCGCAGTGCACCGGATTCCGGAACTGGGGGATCAACGGCGCGTCGGGGTTATAGCGGCCAAAGTTCGAGTCGGAGGGCTGCTTGCCGTAGGCCCCCCAGTAGCGCTTGATGGCGCCGGATTCCATGTCGAGCACGGCAACCCGCTTGTTGCCATACCCGTCGGCGACGTACGCCTCATTCGCCTTGGCGTCGAAGGAGATCTTGGCCACGCGGCCGAAGCTGGTGGTGCTGTTGCTGTTCACCGAGGCGTGGGGAGCGCCGATCTCTTTGATGAGCTTGCCGTCGTGGGTGAACTTCAGAATGAAGGAGTCGATGGTGCCCTTCTGGCAGGCGCCGGCGGTCGCGAGCGAATCGCTGCAGTCGCCGTTGCCGCCGATCCAGACGTTGTCCTTGTCGTCGATCGAGATGCCGTGATTGGAGAGCGGCCAATCGTAGCCCTGATTGGGCCCTCCCCAGGCCTTGACCAGGTTGCCCTCGGGGTCGAACTCGAGGATGGGCGGCGCCGCGGCGCAGCACTCGCCGGTCTGCGGCTTGGTGTCGAGGCCAGCCTCAGTGCGCGCGGTGAGCGTCGGATAGCCGCGATGAATGATGAATACGTGGTCCTTGGAATCGACGCCGACGCCGATGGTCGAGCCGAGGATCCAGTGATTGGGCAGCGGCTTGGGCCAGAGGGGATCCACCTCGAACGCGGGGGCCATGACGCCCTGGCGGCGCCCGACGCCTTCGAGCGCTGCCTGAGCGAAAAAGAGGCCGGCCGCACCCAGCACCGCCGAGCCCAGAAGCAAGCTCCTGCGACGTGACATGCCACGCTCCTGATCGCGAAGACGAGAGAGTATACTCTCTGGATGCATCCCCGCACATCCCGTTCGGCGGTCATGGCGGTCAAGGCGGTCGTCGCGGTCGGGGCCAGTCTGCTTCTGGGGCCGAGACCGCTCCAGGCACACGACATTCCCGCACGCGTCACCGTGCTGACCTTTCTCAAGCCCGAGGGCCGCATCCTCCGGGTGCTGGTGCGGGTGCCGCTCGCCGCGATGCGCGACGTGAACTTCCCGCTCAGCGGCCCGGGCTACCTGGATTTGAGCCGCAGCGAGCCCCTGCTCTTCGACGCGGCCAACATCTGGGTAGCGGGGGGGATGACGCTGCTGGAGAACGGCCGCGAGCTCAAGGATCCGAAACTCTCCGCGATCCGGATCTCACTGCCTTCGGATCGCTCCTTCGCGAGCTACGACTCCGCGCTGGCACACGTCGCCGGCCCCAGACTCTCCGCGACGACCGAGCTGATCTGGCAGCAGGCGCTGCTCGACGTGCTGCTCGAGTACGCGATCGAGTCGGACCACTCGAGCTTCTCGATCCGCCCGGAGTTCGCCCGGCTCGGGCTTCAAACGACGACGGTGCTGCGCTTCCAGCCCGCGGGTAGGAGCGAGCGGGCCTTCCAGTTCCTCGGCGACCCGGGGCTGGTGCGGCTCGACCCGCGCTGGCATCAGGCGGCGCTCAGCTTCGTCAAGCTGGGCTTCCGGCACATCCTCGACGGTCTCGACCACCTGCTCTTCCTCTTCTGCCTGATCATTCCGGTCCGGCGGGTCCGGCCGCTCATCGCGGTGATCACCTCGTTCACGCTCGCGCACTCGATCACCCTGGCGGCGTCGACGCTGGGGTTCGCCCCGCAAACGCTCTGGTTCCCGCCGCTCATCGAAACGCTGATCGCGCTCTCGATCCTCTACATGGCGTTCGAGAACATCCTCGGCGCCAGGACGGAGCGGCGCTGGCTGCTGGCCTTCGGCTTCGGGCTGGTGCACGGCTTCGGGTTTTCCTTCTTCCTCAGGAATTCGCTGCAGCTCGCCGGCTCGCACCTCGCCGCCTCGCTGCTGAGCTTCAACCTCGGCGTCGAGCTGGGGCAGCTCTTCGTGCTGGGGCTCACGCTCCCGGTGCTCGCGTTGCTCTTCAAACGGGTGATGCCGGAGCGCGCCGGAGTCATTCTGCTCTCGGCGATCGTGGCGCATTCGGCGTGGCACTGGATGACCGACCGGGTTAGCGTCCTTCGGCAGTACCGCTTCGAGTGGCCGGCGCTCGACGCGGCGTTCCTGGCAAACCTGCTCCGGGGATTGTTGCTGCTGCTGGTCGTCATCCTGGCCGGATGGCTGATGTATGGGGTGGTGCGGCGCATCACCAAGTCGGCTCCGGCCGAGCCGCTGGTGGGAACCGAGGGCTAGATTTCGGGAGTGAAGAGCCTCGCGATTCTGCCATTGCTCGCCGGAGCGGTGGTCCCGCTATTCGGGCAGCAGGTCGACTCGGTCCGCTCGACTCGCGCGGGAGTCTACGTGGCGTCCCAGGCCGAGCGGGGCAGCGAGATCTACGTCAACGTCTGCAAGAGCTGCCACACCCCGGCGTCCCACACTGCCGCCGCGTTTACGGCGAAGTGGCAGGGCCATCCGCTTGCGGAGCTGTACAGCTATGTCCGGAACGCGATGCCGAAGAGCGATCCGGGCAGTTTGACGGAGCGACAGTACATTCTGGTGCTGGCGTATCTGCTCAAACTGAATGGCATGCCCGCCGGAGCCGAGGAGCTGCCCGGGGATTCCCTGGCGCTGAGCCGGATCCGGATCGAATTCAAGCCGACGGACCCGTCCCCAGAAAGGCGCTGAGTATGGCTCGAACTGCAACTGCAATCCACAGATCATATGGATTGAGTGCCCACAGATTACAAGGATTATCCAATCGATTCATCGATATCATCGCTGTTGCTCTTATCTGTGTCATCTGTGGATTTGGCAGTTTACCAGCTCAGGCGAAGCCGGGTGCGCGGGGGAACGTGCCGGGTGAGTGGCGGGTGTGGGGCGCGGATCTCTGGAGCACCCGCTACTCCCCGCTCGACCAGATCAACGCCCGGAACTTCAATGCGCTCAAGCAGGCGTGGGTGTGGAACGCCGGTGAGTTCGGCTGGGACGAATACTTCCGCAGCACGCCGCTCTACGCCAACGGCCGGCTCTTCACGGTCGGCACCAATCACCGCATGGCGTTCGCGCTGGATCCCGCCTCGGGCACGCTGCTCTGGAAGTGGGGCCTCGACGAGGGTATCCGCTGGCAGAAAGCAGCGCGGCGCTATTCGGGCCGCGGGTTAGCCTACTGGACCGATGGGAGCCAGGAGCGGGTGATCGTGGTGACGCCGGGCTATCACCTGGCCGCGCTCGACGCCAGGACCGGAGTGCCCGATCCCAAGTTCGGCAAGAACGGCGTCGTCGACCTGATGGAGGGCCTCGGCCTTCCGATGGTGCCCCTGGCCGTGGATGACACCGGCGAGCTGATCATCAGCGACGCCGCGCCGGCGCGCCAGGCCAAGCCCGGTGAAAAATGGGACGCGGTCAAACACATCGGCGCCGATGGCAGCGTCGGCATCGACCCCGCGCTCGGCCTGATCGCGAACAGCTCGCCCGCGATCGTGGTGGGCGACGTGATCGTGGTGGGCAACTCCTCGATCCACGGCTACTATCCGATCCGGGCCCACAATCTCCCTGGATTCATCCGCGGCTTCGACGTGCACACCGGCAAACAGCTCTGGAAGTTCAACCTGATTCCGCAGGCGGGAGAGTTCGGCGCGGACACCTGGCTGCGCGGCACCAAGATCGGCAGCGAGGGCGTCGGCAAGAACGACGCCTGGGCCGTCTACTCCGCCGATCCCGAGCTCGGACTCGCCTACATCCCCGTGGGCATGCCGCTCATCGACGAGTACGGCGGCCTCCGCCCCGGCAACAATCTCTTCAGCAGCTCGGTCGTGGCGCTCGACGTGAAGACCGGCCAGCGGCGCTGGCACTACCAGTTCGTGCACCACGACATCTGGGACTACGACACGCCGATGGCGCCCAACCTGCTCGACGTGACGGTCGGCGGCAAGGCGCGCAAAGTCATCGCCGCCACCACCAAGCAGGGCTTCGTCTACGTGCTCGACCGGGCCACCGGCGAGCCGATCTGGCCCATCGTGGAGACGCCGGTGCTGCCGAGCGAGGTTCCCGGTGAAAAGCCCTGGCCCACGCAGCCGATTCCGAGCAAGCCGGCGCCCTACTCGCAGCAGGGCCTCCAGGAATCGGATCTGATCGACTACACCCCGGCGATCAAGGACTCGGCGCTCAAGCTGGCGAAGCGCTGCCGCATGGGACCCTGGTTCATTCCCGCGGCGCTGGCGGACGGCAGCGGCAAGAGCGGCTTGAAGTGCGCCTGGTACGCGCCGGGCGCGAGCGGCGGCGTCAACATCGACGGCGGCGCCGCGGCCGATCCCGAGACCGGTATGCTGTACGTCGGCTCGCAGAGCGGGCTCAGCACCATCCAGGTGCAGAAGGATCCCTGCTCGGAGTTCCCCTACAGCTCGGTGCACGACAGCTGCGGGTTACTGGGCGCGCTGCCGGCGCCGCCGGGTTACGTCGCGCCCGCCGAAGCCCCGGGCGGCTTCGCGCGCCGCGGGGGCAACTCCCGGATCGGCGGGATCTCGATCTTGAAGCCCAAGGAATACGGCGGGGTGACGGCCTACAACCTGAACAGCGGCGACAAGGCCTGGTGGATCCCCAACGGCGGCTGGGTCCAGCAGACCAGCAAGGATCCGCTCTTTGCCGGCGTCACCCTGCCGCCCACCTCGCCGGGCGGGCAGGCGGAGATCATCACCACCCGGACGCTGGTGATCTACGGCACCGGCCGGAACGGCGGCGTGCCCGACGCCACGCCGATGCTCTTCGCGGTGGACAAGGCGACGGGCAAGCAAGTGGGCGCGGTGGCAATCCCCTCGCGCACGACGGCGGTCCCGATGACGTTCATGCACCAGGGGAAGCAGTACATCGTGTTTGCGATCGGGGCAGAGGAGAATACCAGACTGGTGGCGCTTACGTTGCCGTAAGCACCACCAGCGGATCCACCCGCATCGCCCGGAGCGCCGGAGCGAGGCTCGCGAGCAGCGCAATCAGCAGCAGGCCCAGCGCGACCGCGACAAACGTCACGGGGTCGGTGCGGCCGATACCGAAGAGCCACGACTGCACCAGCCGGGTGGCGAAGAGCGCCGCCACCCCGCCGATCAGGATCCCGGCTCCGCTCAGCAGAGCGCCCTCGCCCAGCACCAGGCCCAGCACCCGCGCCGGGGCGGCGCCGAGGGCCAGGCGCACACCGAGCTCCTGGCGGCGCTGGGTGACGGCGTAGGAAATCACCCCGAAGATCCCTAACCCGGCGAGCAGCAATGCGGCGCCGCCGAAGACCGCCAGGATCAGCGTGTTGAGCCGGGTCGGCGCGGTGGACTGGTCCACGATGCCCTGCAGCGTCTGCACGTTGTAGAGCGCCATGCCGGGATCCTGCTGGTGCACGGCGCGCCGGATGCTGCCGACCATCGCGGCCTCGTCGAGCGTGCCGCGTACCACCAGGGTCATGGTGCGAAACAGCCGGAGATAGCGCCGCAGCGAGACGTACACCACGGGGCCCGGCGCGGTCGCGAGACTGGTCTGCCGGGTATCGTTGACCGCGCCGACCACCGGCAGCCCCTTGGGCTGCACGTTGAAGGCGATCTCCTTGCCCTCGATGCCCCGGCCCGGCCAGAAGGCCTTCACCGCCGCGTCGCTCACCACCATCGAGGGTCCCGCTTCGCTCCATTCGAGGTCGTGCCCCGCGATCACCCGCATTCCCATCGCCTTGAAGAAGCCGGGGCTGACCGCGCGGATGGTGCTCATGAGCGGCTGACCGGGTGGCCGCGGCGGCTCGCCGATGAGCCGGATGGAAGTGAAAATGCCGCCGCCGGTGAGCGGCGGGGTATCGGTCGCGCCGGCTGCAGCGATACCGGGCCGACTCTGCAAGTCATCGAGCAGTGTGTGAAAGAAGAGCGTGCCGGTGGTATCGGAGTACTGCGGCCCTAGAGTCACCTGCGCGGTGACGACGTGCTCCGGCCGGAAGCCGGGATCGACGCGCAGCATGCGGCCCAGGCTCTGCCACACCAGCCCGGCACACACCGTCAGCACGACGGCGAGCGCCACCTCGGCGACGACCAGAGTCCGGCGCAGCCGCTGGGTCCGCAGGGTTCCCGTGTTAGCCCGCGACGAGATCCCCAGCGCGTCCGCGCTGCCGCGGGCGCTGCTCCGGAGCGCGGGGACGAGCCCGAAGGCCAGCGCGGTGCCGAGGGCAATGAGCAGGGTGAACCCCAGCACCCGCCAGTCGATCGCCATGTCGGCCGCGCGCGCGATGGCGCCGAAGGGCAGCATGGCGCGGATTCCGCGCAGCGCGAGCCCGGCGACGAGTACGCCGACACCGCCACCCGCGAGCGCCAGCACCACGCTCTCGATGATGAACTGGCGGACCAGCGTCCGGCGCTCCGCCCCCAGCGCGACGCGCAGCGCCGTTTCGCGCGCGCGCGCGGCACCGCGGACGATGAGCAGGTTGGCCACGTTGATGCAGGCGATCAGCAGCAGCAGCCCGGACGCCGCCAGCAGGATGAGGAGCGGCTGCCGGCTGCCGAGCGACAGGTCGTCGCTCACCCAGAACAGGCTCGACGACCAGCCGGCGATCTCGGGGTTCTCGGCGACGACCTGCGCCTGGACCTGGCCGAGGTCGGCGCGGGCCTGTGCGAGGGTCACCCCCGGCCGGAGCCGCCCCAGCGCGCCGAACACGTGCTGGGCGTGGCGCTCCACGTTGGGGTAGATGGAAGGCTCGACCACCGTCACCACGTCGAGCGGCACCCCGATGAATCCCGGCCCCAGGAGCTCCGCGCTCTCGGGGAGCACCCCGACGATGGTGCGCGCCCTGCCGTCCACGCTGATCGAGCTGCCGAGCACCTTGCGGTCGCTGCCGAAGCGGCGGCGCCAGAAGCCGTAACTCAGCAGCACCGTGTTGCTGGCCTCGCCGCGCTCGTCCTCGGGCCCGAACGAGCGGCCCAACTCCGGCGTGACACCCAGGACGTCGAAGAAGTTCCGGGTGACGTGCAGGCTGGCGACGCTCTCGGGATCGCCGTGGCCGAGCATCGTCGTCACGGCGCTGTTGTAGAGCGCCAGCCCCGAGAACGCATGGGTGCGGTTCCGCCAGTCGCGGAAGTCGGGCCAGGAGACGCCGAAGCGGGGGATGCTCTTGTCGGGATTGGTGTCCCAGAGCGAGACCAGCCGGGTCCCATCGGCAAAGGGCAAGGGACGCAGCAGCACCGCGTCCACGACGCTGAAGATCGCGGTCGCGGAGCCGATGCCGAGGGCAATGGTGAGGACGACGAGCGTGGTGAAGAGGGGAAAGCGCCGCGCGAGGCGCAGCGCGAGGGTAAGGTCGTTCCGCAGCACCGGAAACTCTCGCTCCAGGATGACTAACGAGTATAGCTCAGCGCGGGCGCCAGAGGCGGACCTCCCTCCGCCGGTCGGGCGTATCCCAGAGCCGGATCCCGCCCACGATTGCGTGGGCATTGTTGGTCAGCCGGGTGCCGCGGGGCGCTCGCCCGAGCTTCTTGGCGTTGCCGCCGCCGAGCGACACGTAGTCGGCGAGCAGCGCGGCCTGCAGCAGGCGGACCACGCGCTCGACGTGCGCCCGCCAGCGTTTCCTGCCGAGGCGTTCGAGTCCGCGGCGACCGAGATAGTCCTCATAGCTCTTGCCGTGACGATAGGGCAGATGGGCCAGCTCGAGCGGCTCCAGCACGCCCTTGGTCACCAGCGCCGACCCTAACCCGGTGCCCAGGCCCAGGAAGAGCATGCGGCCGCCGCGGTAGCTGCCCAGCGCCTGCATCGCGGCATCGTTGACCAGGCGCACCGGCTTGCCGAACTCCCTGGCCAGGTCGCTGCGCACCCAGCCGGGCCCCAGGTTGCGGGGGTCCTGCGCCGGCTTGCCGTCGCGGACCGGTCCGGGATAACCGATCGAGATCGCATCGAACGACCAGCGCGCGACCGCCTCGTTTACCGCCGTCACGAGCGCCTCCGGCGTGAGCTCGGGCCCCGAGGCAAGCTTGGCACGCCGCAGGCTGCCGCTCAAGCCGAGCTTGACGTGGGTCCCGCCGATGTCGATCACCAGGACTTTCATTGGGACTCAGTCCGGAGGGTGACGGCTCTGGCGCCCGGCACCAGCTTGCCAAGGTCGCCCGGGGCCAGGCGAAAGACCGCGTGGGGCGTGCCTGCGGCGGCCCAGAGTTCAGCGTGAGTGAACAGGTCGGCGTCGATCAGGGTAAGCGTCGGTTGGATATGGCCCACTGGCGGCACCCCGCCGATGGCGAAGCCGGTCCGAGCCCGCACAAACTCCGGCGGGGCGCGCTCGATCGGCTCACCGATGGTCGCGGCGACTTTGGCTTCGTCGACCCGATTGACGCCCGAGGCGAGAATCAGGATGGCCTCGCCCGAGCTGCGGCCCCGAAACACCAGCGATTTGATGATCTGGGCGACGTCACAGCCGACCGCGGCAGCGGCTTCCGCCGCCGTGCGCGTGGAAGCGGGGAGCTCGCGGACCTGGAGCGAGAGGCCTGCGGCTTCCAGGGCTTCCTGGACTCGAGCGGCGCTAGGACTCAGCTCCGGCATCGCACTCGATTGGCCTGCTCAGAGGCCGAACTGGCGGAGGTGGTGATCGACGTGTTTGTACGCCCAGCGGCGCCAGTCCCGTTGCGACATCCGGCCGAAGCGAAAATGCGCGGCTGAAAGCCGTTCCGCCGGCGCGTGGGCGAGCGCCTGCAGGCTGGTGACGGCGCGGGCTCGATCGGACGCGAAGGAGTCCGGCTTGGTGCCCTCGCGCCGTGGATCAACACCAGCTCGCGTGGATACGCCCTTGGGAAACGGGAGAGGCCCGTAGAGAAAAACCCATTTGAGCAGCGGTCGCGGCTGATTCGTGGGGGGCGGACCTGGCGGCATCCGAATGCCCAGCACCGACTCGGCGGCGTCGCCGAGATGACAGAGCATTTCACCGGGAGTGAGGACGCCCCAGAGCCTCTCGCTGTCGGGCGAAAGCCGCTGGAGGCGACCAATCAAGGCTTCCAGGCAGCGCGGCTGCGAGATGTTCTTCATGGAAACGTAGCTCGCCGAGTCGAGCGGCGAACCGTACCTTTGCAGCCATGAGAATCGCGCTTGCCTCGGACCATGCAGGGTACCATTACAAGACCCTCATCGCGGTCCACCTCGCCAACGCGGGGCATCAGGTGGTGGACTGCGGTACCTCGTCCACGGCTCCGGTGGACTATCCCGATTACATCCGGCTCGCCGCCGCGGCGGTCGCCAGCGGGGAGTGCGAGCGTGGCATCGTGCTGGGGGGCTCCGGCAACGGCGAAGCGATGGCAGCTAACCGTTTTCGCGGGGTGCGCTGCGCCCTCTGCTGGAACGAGGAGTCGGCGCGCCTCGCCCGCGCGCACAACGATGCCAACATGCTCTCGCTCGGCGAGCGGATGGTCGACGAACCCACGGCCCTCCGCATCGTGGCTGTCTGGCTGACCACCCCTTTCGAGGGTGGCCGGCACCTGCCACGCATTCAGAAGCTCGACACGCTGCCCTGACGGGCCGTGCTTCAACCTCCGACCGCAGCCGCCTTCGGCGGCACGATCTCCTTGAACGCGACGAGGAAGCGGTTCATCTCCTCCGCGGTGCCCACCGAGACCCGCAAATGCTCGTTCATGGCCGGGAAGGGCCGGCCCACCAGGATGCCCTTCTTGCGGAACTCCTCGACCACCGGTGCCACCGGCTGGCGCAGGTGCACCATGAAGAAGTTGGCGTCGGAGGGAATCACACTGAAGCCCGCGCCCTTGAGGTCGGCGATGGACTTTTCGCGCAGCGCAAGCGTGGTCTTCTTGACCCACGCCTGGGAGTCGGTGTCCTTGAGCGCCGCGACGC
>CAYNNS010000103.1:0-9923 GCA_964398345.1 uncultured Gemmatimonas sp.
GGGGACGCAGGGGCCCTCTGCAAGAGGGCACCCGCGACGATCGGGACTCTGCAGCGAGAGCAGCGCATTCTGCTGCCGCGGCGCCGTGACCAGCCTCACGATCTCCGGCGCCGGCTGCACATAGGTCTCGACGGCGAGCCGGGCGCGACTCGCCGCGAGCTCGGCGGCGGCGCCCTGCGGAGCGGATGCCGGGGCCTGCGCGCCCGCCAGCGCGGCGAGCAGCATGCCTCCGAATGCAATGCCAGCACTTCTGCGAGCGAGTGAAGCAGCCGGGTTCATACGCGCCTCTCGAACGGATGGCTGGGCAGGTGAGCGAATCGACACCGGAATCAGCGTCGCAGAAAGTACGTCCCAATCCGTCGCACCGCTGAAACCAGCGCCCTCTGGCACTACCCACCTCCGCTCGCGGATAATAGGGGAGGGGGGTATATTGCGCCATGCCCCGCGCACTGCCGACCCTGGACGCTCCGACCGCGCAGGCGGTCGATCCCGTCTGTGGAATGAAAGTCGGACCGAACTCGTCGCATCGCTTCACCTCGGTGGGAGGTGAGGAGGTTCTGTTCTGCTCGGCGGGTTGTCGCGAGCGCTTTGTTCGAGATCCCGCGAAGTATGCCGGCCCGACTCCTCCCGCCTCCCAGCTCCCTGGCACCGGCCAATACACCTGCCCGATGCATCCCGAGATCGTGCGCGATGCACCGGGCTCCTGTCCGATCTGTGGGATGGCGCTGGAGCCGCTGCTGGCGACCGACGCCACAGCGGGAACGAATCCCGAGCTCCGCGACATGGCCCGGCGATTCTGGGTTGCGACGGTGCTCCTCGTCCCGCTGCTCGTCGTGGCCATGGGCGACATGCTCCCCGGACAACCTCTTGCGCGCGTGTTAGCGGCGGGGCGCCGGACCGCGCTCGAGCTGCTGCTGGCGACCCCGATCTGTACCTGGGCCGCCTGGCCCTTCTATCAGCGCGCCGTGGCCTCGCTCCGGAATCGCAGCCTCAACATGTTCACCTTGATCGGTCTCGGCGTGTCCGTCGCCTTCAGCTACAGTGTGGTGGCGACTCTGGTTCCCGGCGCGTTCCCGCCCACCTTTCGCCTGGCGGGCGGCAGCGTTCCCACGTACTTCGAGGCGGCCGGCACCATCGTAGCGCTGATCCTGCTGGGCCAGGTGCTGGAGCTGCGGGCCCGGGCTACGGCCGGCTCGGCGATCCGCGCGCTGCTCGACCTGACGCCGAAGACCGCGCGGCGAATCCTGGACACGGGGCTCGAGGAAGACGTGCCGCTCGCGATGCTGGAGCCCGGTACGCGAGTGCGGGTTAGGCCCGGCGAGCAGATCCCCGCCGACGGCGTGGTGCTCGAGGGCAGCTCCGCGGTCGACGAATCGATGCTGTCGGGGGAGCCGCTGCCGGTCGCGAAGCAGCCCGGCGATCGCGTGACCGGCGCGACCCTGAACGGCAGCGGCTCGCTCATCATCCGGGCCGAACGCGTAGGTGCCGACACGGTGCTGGCGCGGATCGTCGCCCTGGTCGCCGAGGCGCAGCGCAGCCGCGCGCCGATCCAGCGGCTCGCCGACCGGGTCTCCGGCTATTTCGTTCCGGTGGTGATCCTGATCGCCGCGCTGACCTTTGTGATCTGGAGTGTCTTTGGCCCGGAACCCCGGATGGCGCATGGCCTGGTCAACGCCGTCGCCGTCCTCATCATCGCCTGCCCCTGTGCGCTCGGGCTCGCGACGCCGATGTCGATCATGGTCGCGACCGGTCGCGCCGCCCGGCTCGGCGTGCTGTTTCGGGACGCGCAGGCCATCGAGCTGCTGCGCAGCGTGGACACCCTCGTCATCGACAAGACCGGCACGCTCACCGAGGGCAAGGCCCGGCTGGTGACGGTGCTGCCCCAGCCGGGATTCTCCGACGCCGAGCTGCTGGGACTCGCGGCCACGCTCGAGCGCGCGAGCGAGCATCCTCTCGCCGCGGCCATCGTTGCCGGTAGCGTGGCCCGTGGTATTCCGTTCGGTCCCGAGCCGGCCGGCTTCGCGAGCAGCGCGGGGAAGGGAGTGCTGGGCAGTGTCCAGGGCCGGGCGCTGGCCGCCGGCAACCGCGGATTCCTGCAGGGTCTTGGCGTTGCGACCGAGCAGCTCGACTCCCGCGCGGAAGCAATGCGGCGCGAGGGCCAGACGGTGGTCTTCCTCGCCGTGGACGGCAAGGCGGCGGGACTGCTCGGGATTGCCGATCCCGTAAAGCCGGGAGCGGGAGACGCGATTCGCGCCCTGCGTGCACAGGGAATTCGCCTCGTGATGCTCACGGGGGACAGCCGGACCACCGCCGAGGCGGTTGCCCATCGGCTCGGGTTGGACGAGGTGATCGCCGAGGTGCTGCCCGACCAGAAGCTCGCGGTGGTCAAGCAGCTCCAAGCTGAAGGACGGGTCGTTGCAATGGCGGGCGACGGGATCAACGATGCTCCCGCCCTGGCGCAAGCGCAGGTCGGCATCGCGATGGGAACCGGCAGCGACATCGCGATGCAAAGCGCCGAGGTGACCCTGGTCACCGGCGATCTCCGCGGCATCGTCCGGGCCCTCGCTCTTTCACGGCGGACCATGCGCAACATCCGCCAGAATCTACTGTTCGCTTTTCTCTACAACTCGGCCGGCGTCCCCATCGCCGCCGGGATTCTCTACCCGGCGTTCGGCGTCCTGCTTTCCCCGATCATTGCGGCGGGGGCAATGAGTCTGAGCTCGGTCTCGGTGATCGGGAACTCGCTCCGCCTGCGACTCGCCCACTGAACCTCGACCTCACTCCGGAACGGCCCCCATGAGCGAATCAAGCCCTGATACTCTCGCCCGCTGCGGCTGCGAAGCCGGCGCGAGCGAAGGCCGCAAGGCCGTCGCGGTCGACCGCGAGATCAAGGAGCGCAACCTCAAGCGCCTGCGCCGCATCGAAGGCCAGGTGCGGGGCCTGCAGAAAATGATCGAGTCGGAGCGGTATTGCCCGGAGATCATGATTCAGCTGGCCTCGGTGCACGAGGCGCTGCGCGCGGTGGCGCGAGAGCTGATGCGGAATCATCTCCGGCATTGCGTGGCCAGCGCGTTCCGCACCGGGGGAGCCGCGGCCGGCGCGAGCATGGACGAGCTGCTGGAGCTGATCTACACGACCTCCCGCTGAGCCGCTCCGGGCGGCCATCCATTACTTTACGGCCCCGATGCCACTGACCAATCGAGGCTTTCGCATGCCGCGGCTCCTGCTCGCGGCCAGCCTGTTTCCGGCCGGACTCGCGGCGCAGACGGGTCCCGAAATCGTTCGCACCGGCGCGTCGCGCCCGGTAGCCCAGGCGACCCAGGTCGAGGTCGGCCCGAAGCTGGACGGCCGCCTCGACGACCCGATCTGGGCCCGTGCCGCGGTGATCCGCGACTTCGTGCAGCACGAACCCTTCGATGGCCGGGCCGCGACCGAGCGCACCGAGGTCCACATCGTCTTCGACAAGCAGGCCCTTTATATCGGGGCTCGGCTCTACGATTCGAATCCGGCGGCCATCGTGCACGGCGAAGTCCGTCGCGACGCCGATCTCAAGGATCAGGATGCGTTCGTCATCATGCTGGACACCTACTTCGACCGGCAGAACGGTTTCATCTTCGGAACCACTCCGGCGGGGATCGAGAATGACGGGCAGGTGACCAAGGAAGGCGAGGGCGGTTTTGGCGGTCCGCTGGGGACCGGGCCGGGTCCCAGCGGGCAAACCGGAGTCGCCAACATGAATTGGGATGGCACCTGGAGCGTGGCGACCTCGGTGGATTCGCTGGGCTGGGTCGCCGAATTCCGGATTCCGTTCGAGACGCTGCGGTACGCCGGCGGCACACCCCAGCGCTGGGGGCTCAACCTGGCCCGCTTCATCCGGCGCAAGAACGAAGAAGACTTCTGGTCGCCGGTGGCGAGAGCCTACTCGATCTACCGGGTCTCCCAGGCCGGAACCCTCGAGGCGCTGGCGCCTCCCACGCGCCGGGTCGCGCTGGTGACGCCCTACGCGCTCGGCACCCTGCACAAGGACTTCGCGCACGACCTCACCACCGATGCCTCGGCGCAGGTCGGTGCCGACGCCAAGCTCGGGGTGACGCCCAGCATGACGCTGGATCTGACCTACAACACCGATTTCGCCCAGGTCGAAGCGGACGAACAGCAGATCAACCTCACGCGCTTCAGCCTGTTCTTTCCGGAAAAGCGGCCGTTCTTCCTCGAGAATGCCGGGACTTTCTCCGTCGGGACGCCGGAGTCGATCGAATACTTCTTCAGCCGGCGCATCGGCATCGGCAAGTACGGACAGGCGGTCCCGATCCTGGGTGGGGGAAGACTGACCGGCAAGGCCGCTGGATTTACCCTCGGCTTGCTCGACATTCAGACCGAGCGGGTCGAGGCACTCGACTCCACGGCGGTCCCGCCCGACAACTACGCCGTCGCTCGCGTGCTGCGCGAGCTCCCGCACCGTTCCCGGATCGGCGCGATCGCGGTCTCGCGGCTCAACACCGACAGCGCCGGTGACTACAACCTGGTGGTCGCCGCGGACGGCCGGGTGGGGATCGGTGAATCGGCCGCCATCGACGCCTATGCGGCGCACTCCGAAACACCGGGCAAGGACGGTTCCTCCAACAGCTGGAACCTCAGCGGCACCTACGTAACCCGGCAGTGGGAGCTCGGCGGCGTGATCCGCCGGGTGGGCGAGAACTTCAATCCGGAGGTCGGGTTTCTCGAGCGTCCTTCCTTCCGCTTCTACAGCCTGCGGATTCTGCGTCACCTCAGGACTCCCCACCTCTCCTGGTTCCGGGAGACCCGGCCGCACCTCACCTTCCGGCAGTACGACGATGTCGACGGCCAGCCGCAGAGCCGGCTGATCCACATCGACAGTCACATGCTGTTGGCGAACGGGGCGTTCTTCGAGGCGCCCGGGCTCAACTTCATGCGGGAACGGCTCGCCCAGCGGTTCGAAATCGCCCCGGGGGTCGTGCTGGAACCGAAGACCTATGACTGGTTCGAATGGGGGATGAACTACAACACCAACCTGAGTGCGCCCTACTCGGTGGGCGGCAAGATCACCATCGGACAGTTCTATACCGGGCACCACAAGGCGCTGACGGCCAACTTCACGGCCCGCATGAGCCTGAAATTCCAGGCCCAGCTCCGGCTCAACTATGAAAACGTCCACCTCGCGGAAGGCAATTTCGTGCGGCGGCTCGTGGGGGTGCGGCTGGCCTACTCGTTCACGCCCCGCATCTTCCTGCAATCGCTCACCCAGTACAACAACCAGAGCCACTCGCTCGCCGCGAACGTCCGCTTCGGCTGGCTGGGCCCGGCGGGCACCGGGTTGTTCGTGGTCTTCAACGAAGGTCGGCAGACGGGTCCGGGTGCCGGTCCACTCGACCGCGCGATGATCGTGAAATTCACCCACCAATTCGACCTGGGGAACTAACCCGCCGCCGCCGCCCCAGCGGTGCCGCGGCGATCCCGCGCTACTTGGCGTGGATGTTGAGCGCCGCTCCGATCGAATCGGCGAGCAGCCGCAACAGATTGCGGCCATGCCGGTCGCGAATGTTCAGATTCAGGCCGCCATGCGTTGCGCTGAAGTCAACCAAGGGGCGATTGTCGGCGTCACGAACCGAAAACTCGGCACCCTGCGAGTCGGCGCGCAGCTCGAAGGTGCCGTTCTGGGGACCGTGCTCACGATCGAGCACCCCGAAGCGGCCGCTGGCCCGGACTCCGCCGTGACCGTCGCGAGCGAGGGATGCGTCGAGCTGCTGGACGTCGGACCGCCGCCACTCGGCGACCACCTCCGCAGGCAGATAGAACGGGCGAACCAGCTTCCCGGGCTGAAAAATGAACTCACCCACCTTGACGAGACTCCCGCCTTCGAGGTCGGCCGAGCCGGCGCAGGAGAAGGAGCTGTGGGTGTCCAGGTGGCGGGTGTCTTCCAGCGTGAGCGCGCAATCGCTCAGCCCAGCGATCGCATCCGCGGTGTTGAGCTCGACGTGACCGGTGACGTTGCCGATTTCCTCGGGACCGTTCCTGGCGATGTCCAGACTGGTCAGCTCGCCGATGTGGCGCCCGTCCAGACGGAATCCGATATTGGCGAACGTGAGAGGCAGGCGGCGCGCCGTCGTCGCGAGGAAGTTGCGGACTTCGGCCTTGCCCTTGCGGACCGCGGCGAGCCCGGCCATGCCACAGCCGAAGATCAGCAGCGCGCCAAGCGCGATCCGAATCCAGTAGCGCTTCATGGGGTCTCCGGTCGAACGTTGCAAACCGGTACGCACCCGGTCCCCCTGAGGTTTCAATTATGTTCCCGCCGATTCCCCAGGAGCGAGGTGTCCGGATTGCAGAGGGTTTCGCGCGGTCGAGCCGCATGGGCCGGCTTCCTGGTGCTGGGTCTGGTGGGGTGCACCGTCCGGCAGCGCTCGCCGAGGACGGCGCCGGGAGAGGAGAGTGGTGAACGGAAAGCGCGAAACGAGGAAGCCGGGCAGTTCCCGCGGGTCCCGTCCGATTCGGAGATCCCGCCTGGCCCGCTGGGTGTCTCGATCCGCCGGGGCCGAGCGCTGCTCCGCAACACCCGCGACAGCCTGCCGCACAATGTGGGCAGCGAACTGCGCTGCTTCAGCTGCCACTTGCGGGACGGGGCCCAGCCCGGCGCGATACCGCTGGTCGGGGTCTATGCGCGGTTCCCGCAATACCGCGCCCGCACCGGGCAGGTGATCCTGATCGAAGACCGGGTCAACGATTGTTTCGAGCGGAGCCTCAACGGCGCCGCGATTCCCACCAACGGCCCCGAGATGCGGGACATCGTCGCCTATCTCGCCTTCATTTCGCGCGGCGTCCCGCCACCAGGTGTTTTTCCCGGCACCGGCGTGCGCAGCCTCGATCCCCTGCCGGGGGATTCGGTACGGGGGCGTGAGGTGTTCGCGGCGGTGTGAGCGCGCTGTCACGGACCCAGCGGCAGAGGCACTCCGCTGGGGCCGCCGGTCTGGGGTCCGCGATCGTTCAACAACGGCGCCGCGACCGGCCGGCTCAGCATCGCGGCGGCATTCATCCGGTACAACATGCCGTACGACCGGGCGGTGACGCTCACCGATCAACAGGCATTCGATGTCGCGGCGTTCCTCGTCACGCGGCCCAGACCCGATTATCCTGGCAGGGTCTTCGACTGGCCCAACGGAGACGCCCCTCCCGATGCGAGCTACGCCACCAAGGGAGGGCGCCGCACTCCCGGCAAGCCGAAACCCTGAGCGGAACGCAGTACCGGATCACCCCTCGCAGCGGAGGTCCACGATGTCCGCATTCGCCCCTACACCCCGTCGCGGTTTTCTCGCCCGTGTCTTCGGTGCCGCCGCGGCGCTCGGCGCCGGCAGCGCGTTAGGCGACCGCCTCGGCGCCCAGCAGCCCGCGTCCCGCGACACCTGGCTCGCTGGGCTCACCGCGCCGCACCGCTGTCTCTTCGATGCCCCGCTGCACGGCGGCGGGCTGCCGCTGATTCACATGTACAACTACATCAATACCTATCGGACGGCCTACGGCGAGAACTCTTCCACCGTCAACGCGATCGGAACGTTCTACGGTCCGCCCGGCGAGCTGGCCAGCATGCCGTTGGCGTGGAATGACGCGGTCTGGGAGAAATACAAGCTCGGCGAGCTGCTCAAGCTCACGGACCCCACCACGAAGGCTCCGACCAAGCGCAATCTGTTTTTCCGGCCTCGCGCCGGTGACCCGGTGCTCGCCAACGGCGCATTCGCGGTCGCGGGGATCGAAAACCTCCAGAAGCTTGGCGCGACGTTCCTGATGTGCAACAATGCCTTCATGCTGTGGATGGGGTTTCTGTCGGGGAGCGGGTCGAAGGGCAATCCTGCCGACATCGAGCGTGACATCCGCGCGAATCTGTTGCCGGGCGTCGTGACCGTGCCGGCGATGGTGATCGCGATCGAGAAGGCGCAGGGCAAGGGGATCGCGTATAACAGGCAGTAACCAGTAACCGGTGACCGGTCACCGGTCCCGCTTCCACCTCTCCAGCGCTCGCCGGTCCCGCTTGGTCGGCCGGCCCTTCGGTGGGTCGCCGGCGAGCTGGGCGGCGAGGCGGTGCTGCTCGGCAAGCCGTTCCCGAACCGCGCGGCTTTCGGCGTCCTCGGCGTAGAGCTGTGCGGCGGCCGGGGCCGGCCCGCGGCGTTGTGACAGGGCGAGCACCGTGACGTGGTGCGAATAGGGCCCCAGCCGGATGCGCAGCTCATCGCCGGGCTTCAGTGACTTTCCCCGTTTCGGCTTCTGACCGTTGAGCTCGACGCGTCCGCCGTCGACCGCCGCGGCGGCCAGCGCGCGCGTCTTGTAGAATCGGGCGGCCCACAGCCAGGTATCGAGACGGGTGTTCGCGTCCGTCATCCGTGAAAAGTGTTGCACTCCCGGCGCCGCCGCCAATGGCCCGGGCCGAATGGTCCGCTTACGTTTCGCCGTCATCAGGTACCCAGCTTCGTGACCGAACCCCGTTCGTCGCCGGTTGCTCCGGTCGGCCCGATCCCGCCGCACGCGGGCGAACGCCGCTTTGGGCCGCTCGAGCAGCGGAATTTCCTGCGCTGGGTTTACCTCGGCCGCTCGATCCTGGCGGCGCTGGTGCTGGTGCGCGCCGCGATCGACCGCAGCGACGCGCCCGAGGCGGCGTTCACGGCGCTGCTGGTGGTCTTGCTCACCTTCGTGGTCACCGCCTACGGCTTCTATGTCAGCCGGGTGCGGCGGCAACGCGCGGGACTGCTGTTCCTCTTCTGTCAGGCCGCCACCGACCTCCTGCTCGTCACGACGGTCGTGCATTTCGAAGGAGCCCAGCAGAGCGGCTGGGCCGCGCTCTACGTCGCCGTCATCGCGGTATACGCGCTGCTCATGCCGCTTCGCGTGGGTGTCTTCACCGCCATCGTCGGTGCCGGAATCTTCCTCGCCGACGCCTATCTCGCTCAGCCGGTGCCGCCGGGCACCTGGGTCTGGGGACAGGTCGCGATCGTCACGGTGGTGTTTCTGGTCGTGGCCTTCCTGGGGCAGCGGCTCCGGGCCGCGGGACTCGAGCAGACGCAGCTGGAGAGCGAGCTGCTCCGGGTGCAGCTCGAGGCGGACGAGATTCTGCGCAACATCCGCTCGGGTGTGCTGACGGTGGACGGCCAGGGCCGGCTGGCCTTTCTGAACCTCGCGGCGGAGCACCTGCTCGGCATTACGGCGGCGGACCGGGTGGGCCATCCCATCCTCGCCGAGCTGGAACAGCGGTCCCCGGAGCTCTGGGCAGCGGTGACGGCGGGCATTCGCAAGGGACGCCGGGTCAACCGGGCGGAAGGATTCGCTTCGCGGGCCGACGGCCGGAAAGTGCCGATCGGGCTCTCGACCACGACGTTCGCGCGGCCCTCGGAGGCGCTGCCCAGCGTCACCGCGATCTTCACCGACATCTCCGACCTGCAGCAGGTCCAGGCGCTCCACCTCCGGGCCGAGCGGCTCGAGGCGGTGGCCGCGCTCTCGGCGTCGCTGGCGCACGAGATCCGTAACCCGCTCGCATCGATCCGCAGCTCGGTCGAGCAGCTCTCCCGGATCGCCCGGGACGATCCCGACGACCGGCTGCTGGCCGATCTGATCGTGCGGGAGAGCGACCGGCTGAGCCGGCTGCTCGGGGAGTTCCTCGACTTTTCGCGGGTCCGCGCCAGTCACTTCGTCGCGGTGGACCTCCTCGCCGTGGCGCGGGGCGCCGCCTCGCTGGTGCGCGAGCATCCCGACACCGGGCCGGGCGTCGACATCAGCGTGCGCGGCGACGCGGTCGAGGTCGACGCCGACGAGGATCTGCTGCACCGCATCGTGACCAACCTGATGCTCAATGCGGCGCAGGCGATGAATGGCGCCGGCCGCATCGAGGCGATCATCGACGTGCCCCAGACCGCGGAGCTCCCCCG
>CAYNNS010000104.1:0-9885 GCA_964398345.1 uncultured Gemmatimonas sp.
CTCCTCGTAGCTCTCTCCGGCCAGCTCCCCGGTGCCCTTCTTGATCGCGCGGTCGATGTTGTCGTTCGGCATGTTGACCGCGCGGGCCGCGTCGATTGCCGTGCGAAGCCGGGGATTCCCGCCGGGGTCGCCGCCGCCCGCCTTGGCGGCGACGGTGATCTCGCGAATGCACTTGGCCCACACCCCCGACCGGCGGGAGTCGGCCGCGGCCTTCTTGTGCTTGATCTGCTTCCCCTTACTATGGCCGGCCATGCGGGAAATATACTACTCGTCCCGGACTCTCTGGCCGGCGCTCCGCGCCGCTTTCCCGACCGCATCCGCGGCGTCGCTGCCCAGGACGTCCCGGGTCGGCGCCACCAGCTGCTGCAGCACCAGCGCGGAGTGATCCCGCCGGAGGTCACGGAGGTCCGCGAGCGCCGCGGTCAGCGCCCGGCGCAGCGGACTCGGCAGGGTCAGGCTCGAGAAGCGCTGCTCGAGCGCCACCACACGGCGGCGCATCGCGCGTTCGGGCGGTGCCGGCTGAAGGAAGCCATCCTCCACGACCCGAAGCGTGAGCCAGAGTGCAAACACGCCTTCACGCCGGGGCCCGCGCGGCATGTCACGCATCAGCTTCACGAGGGCGAGCCCGCTGCTCGAGAGCACGCTCACCGCGGCAGCTTCCGCAGGGCGTCCAGCACTTCGTCGGGCATCAGATCCTGCAGACAGCGGTGGTGCTTGAGGGGACAGCGCGCACTGCCCTGGGAGCTGCACGGCCTGCAGGGCAGGGCACGCTGCAGCACCGTGGCTTTGGCGTGATAGGGAAAGAACCCGAACGCCTCGACCGTCGGACCGAAGAGCGCGACCACGGGGGTCCCGATCGCGGTGGCCAGGTGCATCGCTCCGGTGTCGCCGGCCACCAGGGCGCGCGCCCGTTTGAGCAGGCCCGCGGTTCCCATGGGGTCGAAGGCCCCTGCTGCACTGGCGACGGGGCCGCTCGCCGCCGCGCAGATGGCTTCGGCTGCCTCGACCTCTGCCGTGCCGCCCACCACGATGACGTCGTTGCCCGCCTCGACCAGCCGGCGCGCCAGCGCCACCCAATGATGCAGGGGCCAGCGCTTGGTGACCTGCGAGGCACCCGGGGCGATCGCGATCAGCTGGCGCCGCATGCCGAGTCCGCGTTCGCCGAGAAAGCGTTCCGCCGCCTCGAGCGTCGCGCGCGGCAGAAACAGCTCGAGCGAGCCCGCGTCGGGCGCCACGTCGAGCGCCTTTGCCGCATCGAAATAGCGCTCTGCCACCGGGCGCCGATCGCGATAAAGGTCGCGCTTGGTGCGGATGAGCACGCCGCGCGCCGCGCGGTGTTTGGGATAGGCGCTCCAGCGTCCTCCCACTTTCCAGCGCAGCGCCCTGCTGCGCAGGCTGCCGTGCAGATCGAGGCGATGGGTGAAGCCCGCCGCCTTGAGCCGGCGACTCAGCTCACCGAGCGAATCGCCGGGCCGGAAACCCAGCACGCTGGTGACGCGCGGATTGTGTTCGAACAGCGGGGCGTACAGCGCTTTCGTCAGCACGCTGATCTCTGCGTCGGGGTGCCGGGTGCGCAGCGCGCGGATCAGCGGTGTGATGAGCAGCGTGTCACCCATGGCGCTGAAGCGGACCAGCAGAATGTTCGGCGGCACGGCGGGAATGTAGGCGTTAATATCTCCCCATGGCAGCAGCCAAATGCCCGAGAACGCACCTCGGCTCCCTGCTTCCGGGGTTGTCCTTCACCGGATGAGCGGTCCCGCCATCCTGGTCGTCGCGGAGTTCGATGACGCGCACCACGCCCACGCCGCCCAGCGCTGCCGCGCGCTCGAGCGGCTGGGCTGCCGGGTCGACGCGTTCGACCTGCTCAAAAAGCCCGGCCTAATCGGCCGCATGGCCGGGAGCGACCTGCGCGGCCGGCTCCGCAAGGCGATCGAAACCGCTCGCGCCGAGCTCGTGCTCGTCATCGGCGGCGCCGAGCTCGACGCCACGCTGGTCGAGCAGCTGGCCAACGCGACGGGCATGCCCTGGGTGAACTGGTTTCCCGACGACCTGCGCACCGTCGACCACGTGCTGCGCCACGCGCCCGTGTACGACCGGGTCTTCGTGGCCGGCAGCGATGTGGCGGAACGGGTGGGTGCGGTGCTCGGCCGTGCGGTCGACGTGGTGCCCCTCGCGGCCGATCCGTCGATCTACCGGCCGCTGCGCTCCCGGGATCAATACCGCGCCAACGTCGTCTTCGCCGGGTCCGCGACAGCCCGCCGCGTGGCGCTGCTCAGCGGCCTGGTCGAATTCGGGCTTGCGGTCTGGGGTCCCGGCTGGCGCCGTACCCCGCTCAAGGACTACTGCCGCGGCGAAGTGCCGAGTACGGAGGACTACGTGCGGGCCTACGGGGGCGCATCGGTGGCGGTCAACATCCACCATACCGCCGGCGGCAACGGCGCCGACGAGGCGTTTCTGAATCAGCGGGTCTTCGAGGTCGCGGCGATCGGCGTGCCGCAAGTGGTCGACTACCGCGGCGATCTCTCCCGGCACTTCGAGCCGGGCACCCACCTGCTCGTCTTCCACGACGCCGACGAGCTGCGCCAGTGTGTGCGCACGGCGCTGGAGAACCCGACTGCCTCGGCCGGCCTGGGCGAGGCCGCGCGCCGCCAGGCCCTCGCACGGCACACCTACATGCACCGGATGAAGCAGGTCCTGAACGGCATCACGCACAGCGGCCCGCCCTAGGGCGGCGGCCAGCTCTGCTCGGCGGTGATCGCGTGAGTCGGGCAGACGGCCAGGAGCGCGTCACCCGCCGGCGACCACCATTGCCGCTCGCTCTTTACCTGCGCGATGCCGTCGGCTCCCATCACGAAGCTCTCGGGCATACGGGCGGCACACGCCCCGCAGCTGATACAGCGCTCGCGGATCACCCTCACCACCATTTCGCGTTGGGGGTGCAGCCCGGGCGGCAGCTCCGCGAGCGGCTTGGGCAGCAGGTCGAGGGCTTCGTTGAGCGCCCGGTGCCCTTCCGCGATGAGGAACGCGGTGCGGTGGAAGGCGAACATGGACACCCGCTCGACCCGCGGCCGTACCAGCACGACCGGGGGATCGGTCCAGTTCCTGAGATAGGTCGAGGCGAGGGTCTGCATCACGATCTCCAGCCCCCGGCTGTAGACCGTGACGAAGCCCTTGCGCTCGACGAATTGCCGCTCGACCCGCGTCCCGCCCACGTCCACCGCGATAATAGGTAGGCGCCCCTGCGTGAGGGCCGCGCGGACCGGAAGGTTCTCGATCACGGCGCCGTCGATGCAGACCCGCCCGTCGACCCGTCGGGGTGGCAGGATGCCCGGGAGTGCGCACGAGGCGAACACCGCGTCCGCCACCCGGGCGCGGTCCAGCCCCGGCAGCCCCCAGAGCACCTGCTGGCCGGTGTTGAGATCGACGGTGTTCACGATCAGCCGGCGGGGCAGCTCGCAGAAGTGCACGTCGCCGACCAGGCTGTCGATCAGGTGGTCCAGCGGCTCCGCGCGGTAGATCGCCGGGGCGAACATTCGCTTGAGCGCCATGTCGAGATGGGCGATCCGGAAGACATCCTTGCGGGTGACGGCGAGGGCCCGCTCCTGCATCGCATCGAGGGGCATCCCCCGCGCCCAGGCCGCGGCGACGAGCGCTCCCATGCTGCAGCCGATCACCGCGTGGGGCGTCAGGCCGCGCTCGTCCAGCGCGCGCAGCACGCCGATGTGCGCGAGGCCTTTGAGCCCTCCGCCGCCCAGCACCAGCGTGAATTGAGGGGAAGGCTCCATGCAGAGATATTACTCCCGTGCCGCCCTTCTCCGCGCCTTCCGTCGCGCCCTATGATGTGCGGGCTCTCCGAGCGGCGGAGTTCCCCTGGACCGCTGAACGGACCTTCCTCAATCACGCTTCGACCGGCCCGCTGCCGGAGCGGACCCGGCGCGCGGTGGTGGACTTCACCAACGCCCGGTCCACGATGCAGCGCCTCCCCGATACCGAGCTGCAGCAGGTGCTCGCCGACGCGCGATTCCGCGCCGCCCGTCTGATCAACGCTGACGTCGCGGAGATCGCGCTCGCCACCAACACCAGCTTCGGGCTTAATCTTGCCGCGCGCATGCTGCCCTTCGCGCCCGGCGACATCGTGATCGTGAGCCGCGACGAGTTTCCCGCCAATGTGTTTCCCTGGCGCCAGCTCGGCGACCGGGGAGTCACCCTCGAGCTCCTGCCGGTGACCCAAGCGGGCTGGCCGGACGAAGCGCTGATGCTGGAGCGCATGCAGGACCCGAAGGTTCGCGCCCTTGCGGTCTCCCACGTGCAGTTTCACAACGGCTACCGCGTGGACCTGGCGCGGTTGAGCACCGCGGCGCGGGCCACTGGGACCTGGCTGATCGTCGATGCGATCCAGGCGCTCGGCCAGCTGCCGTTCGACGTCCGCGCGACGCCGGTGGATGTGTTGTCGTGCGGCGGGCAGAAATGGCTGCTCTCACCCTGGGGCTCGGGATTCTTCTACGTGCGCCGCGAGCTGATCCCCGAGCTGGTGCCGCCGTTCGCGGGCTGGAGCGCTTTCGAAGGCACCGACAACTACACCACGCTGTGCGACTACCGCGGGGCACTCAAGCAGGATGCCCGGCGTTTCGAGCTCATCACCCTGCCGTTTCAGGATCTCTTGGGTCTCTGTCGCTCGCTCGACCTGCTGCTCGAGCTGGATCCGGCCCGAATCGAGGCCCACCTCTGGACGATCGGCGCGCCGGTGCGAGATTGGACCGAGCGGCACGGGATCCGCCTGACTTCTCCCGTCGGCGAGCGCGGCTCCGGGATGCTGTGCGTCCCGGCGGACATCGTGCCGGACGTACTGCCGGCGCTTGTAGAAGCCGGGATCACCGCGTCGCTGCGGGAGGGGGCGCTCCGGCTTTCACCCCACTGCTACAATACCGTCGAGGAGCTGGAGCGCGTCGTCGAGATTCTGGAGCAGCGGCGGCAACACTGACAGGGGAGGTCGTGATGCTCAAGGAATTCAAGGCGTTCGTCATGCGGGGCAACGTGGTCGATCTCGCCGTCGGCGTCATCATCGGCGGGGCGTTCGGGACGATCGTGAAATCGCTGGTGGACGATGTGCTGATGCCTCCGATCGGTCTGGCAACGGGGGGTGTCGACTTCGCGAACAAGTTCATGGTGCTCAAGGAAGGCGCCAAAGCGGCCGGACCCTACGCCTCGCTCGCCGACGCAAAAGCCGCCGGCGCGACGACGCTCAACTACGGCGTGTTCATCAACTCGATCGTGACCTTTCTGATCGTCGCGTTCTGCATCTACCTGGTCGTGCGGATGGTCAACAGGCTGCACGCCCCGGCGCCTGCTCCGGCGACCAAGGCCTGCCCGTCTTGTACGATGGAGATTCCGGCTGGGGCGAAACGCTGCCCGCATTGTACGACGCAGCTGTAATTTGTCGATTGGTCGATTAGTCGATTAGTCGATTAGTCGATTAGTGAAGGGGTGATTCGTGAAGCCGAAACTCCCTACTCGACTAATCGATTAGTCGACTAACTCCAGCATCGCGAAATTCTTCTTCCCTTTCTGTAGCAGCACGTAGCGCCCGGCCAGAAGGTCGGCCGCACCCACCTTCCGGTCGGAGGTAATGCGCTCACCGTTCACAGAATAACCCGCGCCCTCGATCCCGCGCTTGGCATCCGCCCGCGAGCTGGCGAGCCCCGCCGCGATCAGCGCATCCACCAGAGTCAGCGCACCGTCCAGGCCGGTGCTCTTCCCGGTGTTGAGCGGGACCTCACCGGCCACGAGCGCGAGCGTTTCGGCGTCAGCCGACCGGAGGTCGCCGCGGCCGAAGAGAATCTCGCTCGCCGCGATCGCGCGCCGACACATCGCCTCGCCGTGCACTCGGCTGGTGAGGTCTTCCGCGAGCCGCCGGTGCGGATTCCGTTGTTCCGGAGCCGCGGTGTGTGCCCCCATCTCCCGGGCGATTTCCTCGAGCGGGAGAAACGTGAAGATCTTGAGCAGCCGCTCGACGTCCGCATCCTCGCAGTTGAGCCAGAACTGATAGAAGCGATAAGGGCTGGTGCGCCGCGGGTCGAGCCAGACGTTCTCCCCCTCGCTCTTGCCGAACTTGCCGCCGCTCGTCGTGGTGAGCAGGGGACAGACCAGGCCGTGGCTCTCGCCCTGGGCGCTTCGCGCGATCAGCTCGATGCCGGCGGTGATGTTGCCCCACTGATCGCTGCCGCCCATCTGCAGCTCGCAGCGCTCGCTGCGATACAGGTGCAGAAAGTCGTACGCCTGCACCAGCATGTAGCTGAATTCGGTGAACGAGATGCCGCTGTCCATCCGGCTCTTCACCGATTCCTTCTGCAGCATGTAGTTGACGGTGAAGTGCTTCCCCGTCTCCCGCAGGAACTCCATCAGGCCGAGCGGCCGGAGCCACGCCGCATTGTCGAGCAGCTTCGCCGCGTTGCCGCCTTCGAAGCTCACGAAGTGCGCCAGCTGGGCGCGGATCGCGACGGCGTTGGCGTCGATCTGAGCCACGGAGAGTACCGGCCGCTCGCTGCGCTTGCCACTGGGATCGCCCACCATCCCGGTTCCGCTGCCGACCAGCGCGATCGGAGTGCCGCCGTGGCGTTGCAGCCACGCCAGCGCCATCACGGGAACCAGGTTACCGACGTGGAGCGAGTCGGCGGTCGGATCGAAGCCGACGTAGGCCGTGAGCGGTCCCTTGGCGAGCCGCTCCGCGAGTCCGGGCGTCGCGTTTTGAACGAGCCCACGTTGCTGCAGTGTCTCGAGGAGGTTCACGTGGGGGAGAGTGCCCTGAAAGACGTCTACAGTCAACTAACCTCTCTCCCTGCGCCTATCTTACGACCTGCCCGCCAACGTGCCTCCCAAACGTGCCCGCTGGTGGCACCACCCTCGGCGGCGCCGGAAAGCCCTGCTCTGGGTGCTGGGGTGGGTGTTGTTTCTCTCGGCTCTTTCGGTTGGTGCCTGGACCCGGGTCTGCGGCGGCGGGGCTTGTCCCTCGATAGCGGGGCTAAGCAACTACGATCCCGACCAGGCCTCGAAGCTCTACGCCGCCGACGGCCGGCTGATCACCGACTACGGACAGCAGCGCCGCACGGTCGTTCCGCTGAACCAGATGTCGCCGGCGGTCACCGCGGCGTTCCTCGCGGTCGAGGACCAGCGCTTCTATCACCATCACGGCATCGACTGGATCCGCGTCGTCGGCTCGCTCAAGTCCACTTTGCTCGGCAACAAGCAGGGCTTCTCGACCATCACCATGCAGCTCGCCGGCAACCTCTGGCCCGAGCAGATCGACCGCACCCAGCGCGAAGGCTTTGCGGGGCTCACCCGCAAGCTGCGCGAAGCCCGCATGGCGCTCGAAATCGAGAAGAACTACTCCAAGGACAAGATCCTCGAGCTCTACCTCAACCAGATCAACCTGGGCAACGGCGCGTACGGGGTGGAGGCCGCGTCGCAGCGTTACTTCGGCAAGTCGGTCCGCAACGTCAACGTCGCCGAGGCCGCGACGCTCGCCGCGCTCGCCAAGGCGCCCGGCCGCTACAATCCGCGCAAGAGTCCCCGCCTCGCGGTACAGCGCCGCAATCTGATCATCGGGCTGATGCAGGACTGGGGCAAGCTCGGCTCGCAGTCCGCCGAAGCGTGGAAGGCCTACCCGCTCACGCTGTCGGGCCGTTCCGACTACAGCGGCGTGGCGGAGTACTTCGTCGAGTATGTGCGGCAGATCCTCCAGGCGCGGTTCGGGGCGGATCTTTACCGGGCGGGCTTCCGGATCTACACGACGCTCGACCTCGACATGCAGCAGGCGGCGGAGCGCTCACTCGAAGCACAGCTCACCTCGATCGAGGAGAACACCGGCGGGCTCGGCCCCTACCATCATCAGACCTATCGCCAGTATCTCGACCAGCGCGGCGAAACCAACCCCGACGTCGATAACGGCGCCTTCACGCCTTACCTCCAAGGCGCGATGGTCAGCCTCGAAGCGTCGACGGGCTACATCCGCGCCATGGTGGGTGGCCGTGACTTCGAGGATTCCAAGTTCAATCGCGCCACCCAGTCGCTCCGGCAGGCGGGCTCGACCTTCAAGCCCTTCGTCTACACCGCCGCGATCCGCGCCGGGATTCCCTGGTCCACGATCTTCGAGGATTCGCCGGTCTCGGTGGACATTCCGGATCAGCCGACCTGGGAGCCCAAGAACTACGACAGCAAGTTCGACGGCAACATGACCATGCGGCACGCGCTCTTCGAGTCGCGCAATACGGTCGCGGTCAAGGTCGGGCTCAAGCTCGGTGAGGATGCCGTGATCGCCGAGGCCTCCAACTTCGGTCTCACCACGAAGATCCCGCGGGTTCCCTCGATCTTCATCGGCTCCGCCGACGTGATTCCGCTCGAGCTGATCGCCGCCTACAGCGGCTTTGCCAATCTCGGCGTGGTCACCACCCCCCAGGCCATCCTCCGCGTCGAGGATCGCCAGGGCCACATCGTGTGGCAGCCGGAAACCCGCTCACAGCGGGTTATGGATCCCCAGCACGCCTGGCTGGTGCTCGATGGCTTGCGCGACGTGATCCGGCGCGGCACCGCGCAGGGCGCCATCGTCGGGCGCGGCGGCTTCACGCTCCCCGCCGGCGGCAAGACCGGCACCACCAATGACGGCATGGACGTCTGGTTCATCGGCTTTACGGCGGACCTGGTGACCGGGGTGTGGATGGGATTCGACAAGAAGACCGTGATCAAGTCGAACGCGCAGGGCGGGTTACTGGCGGCGCCCGCCTGGGCGACCATGATGCGCGAGGTCTATGAGCGGCGTCCCGCGCCGCCGCCCTGGCTGATGCCCGACGGCCTCATCGATCTCGAGATCGACGAGAGCACCGGCTACCTCGCGACGCCTTTCTGCCCGGCGGATCAGGTGCGCCACGAGTTCTTCTATCCCGGCACCGAGCCCACCGAGAGGTGTCCGCTGCACAGTCCGTTCAAGGGAGGCGGAAGGGGCGGAGGCCATTAGGCCGTTACGGCTCCGGGCCTCGTGGCTCGTCCCCGTCGAGGACGAGCCCATCCCTGATGCGGCAGTCCTGATCGATGCGGAGGGACGCATCGCGGCGCTGGGTCCCGGCGCGCAGGTCCCCGGCACCGACACCGCCGAGCTGCTCGAGCTTCCCGGGGCGGTCCTGCTGCCGGGACTGGTCAACACCCACACGCATCTCGAGCTCACCGGCTTCGACGAGACCGCGTCGGAGCTCGACTTCCGGCAATGGATTCTGAGCGTCCGGCGGCTCAAGCTGGCGCGCACGCCCGAGCAATACCTCGACGCCGCACGCGAGGGCGTGCAGGACTGCTGGGCCGGCGGTGTCACCACCATCGCCGACACCGGGGATTCGGGTGCCGTGGCGCTCGCCCTCTCCGAGCTCGGTGGCAGCGGCATCGTGTACCACGAGGTCTTCGGCCCGCACCCCGATCAGGTGGAGGAGAACTTCACGGGCTGCACGGCGCGCTGCGACGAGCTCGCCGCGGCGGTGCGCGGCCGGGTTAGGCTTGGCGTGTCGCCCCACGCGCCCTACACGGTGAGCGGTCCGCTCTACGCCAGGGTGAGCGCCTGGGCGCGCGAGCGAGGGTTTCCGATCGCGGTGCACCTCGCGGAATCCAAGGCGGAAGCCGAGTTTGTGCGTGACGGCACGGGCCCGTTTGCGGAAGCGTGGACGGCGCGGGGCATACCGCTTCTCCACCATCCCTCCCACTGCCCCTCCGCCCCTCCGCCCCTCAGCCCCACTGCGTGGCTCGACACCCACGGCGTCCTCGGCCCCAGCACGCTCTGCATTCACGCCGTCCAGCTCGACGCCGCCGATATCCAGCTGCTCGCCGGGCGCGGCGCAGCCATTGCGCATT
>CAYNNS010000105.1:0-9858 GCA_964398345.1 uncultured Gemmatimonas sp.
GGGGATCGCGGGTTACTCCGACTGGTGGTTCCCCAGCTACGACGAGAAGAACGGGGCTCGGCTCCGCGGCAACGACATTTCGTACATCCGCGGCCTGGAGCTGCTTGCCAAGGCGGGAGCGTCGGCCCACTGGGACGACGTGCAGCAGGCTTCCTTCGCGACCTGGGAGGATCACGGCGTGTTTCAGCACCTCTGGCTCGAAGACGCGACCGCCTTCATGGCCAAGCGCCAGGTGGCGCTCGCGCGCCGGCTGCGGGGCTACTCGGTCTGGGTGCTGGGCCTCGAGGATCCCGCGGTGTGGGCCGCGCTCCAAGCAGCAGCTCCCGACCACCGCTAGCCATGCCGGTCAAACGCCATCACGGCCTGGTCCGGCTGACCCACTGGCTCAATGCGATCGTGCTCACCGGCATGATCGGGAGCGGGCTCCGGATCTATGCAGCTTTTCCACACTTCGGATGGAAAGGTACGCTGCTCGGCGTACCCAACCCGTTCGATTCCCACCACCTCGAGCGCTTTCCCTCCTGGGCCGAACTGGGGAGCAGCCTCGCTCCGGCGCTCAACTGGCACTTCGCGCTGGCCTGGCTCTTCCTGCTCGGCGGGACGCTGTACGTGCTGTACCTGGCGTTCTCGGGGGAATGGAGGAGTCTCCTCTTCCGGCCCCGGGACATCGGGCCTGCGATCCGAATGCAGCTCTACTATCTCCGGCTGCGCAAGGAACACCCGCCCCAGGGCAAGCACAACGCGCTGCAGAAGGGGGCCTACAGCTTCATCATTGCTCTGGGTGCGCTAAGCGCCGCGACCGGCTTCGCGGTCTACAAGCCGGTGCAGCTCCACTGGCTCACCGCGCTCTTCGGCGGGTACGAGCTGGCCCGCTACTGGCACTTCGTGGCGGTGTGGCTCTTCATCGGATTCACGCTGCTGCACGTCGTCCTCGTCTTTCTGGTCGACCCCGCCTCGCTCCGTGCCATGATCACCGGGTGGTATCGCGGGAGGTTCCCGAGTCATGAGTAGCCTCGACCGGCGCGATTTCTTCCGCCTTGGCCTTGTCGCCGGGCCCGCGGCGCTCGCGGCGGCGTGTCAGTGGGACGGGGGACCTGGGATCGAGTCCGCGCTCTCCAAGGTGAGCCGGCTCAACGACTGGATGGGCGAGCATGTGTTCCTCTCACACAGCCGATTGGCGCCGGAGTACCCGGTGAGTGAGCGCAGCCGTGGCGATTTCCCCTCCTACTTCATCAGCGAGAACGTCCCCGAGCTGGAGCAGCCTGAGCAGTGGGCGCTGGAGATCGGAGGGGAGGTCCGCAAACCGGTGAAGCTGACCCTGCCCGAGCTCCAGGCAATGCCGAGGCTCACCTACACGGTCAAGCACCATTGCGTCGAAGGCTGGACGGCAGTCGCCACCTGGACCGGCGTGCCGGTCGCGGCGCTGATGCAGCTGGCGGACCCGTCGCCGGCCGCGGGTTACCTGCGCTTCGATTCCTTCGACGACCAGTACTTCAACGGCTGGGACCTGAAGAGCGCGGCACACCCGCAGACCATCCTCGCCTATGCCTGGAACGACCAGCCCCTCGAGCCCGACCACGGCGCGCCGCTCCGGCTCTACAGTCCCCTCAAGCTCGGCTACAAGCTGACCAAGTATCTGACTTCGATGCGGTTCACCCGGGAGCGACCCGGCGGGTATTGGGAGGACCAGGGCTATCCCTGGTTTGGCGGGGTATGAAACGGCTCCTTGTGCTGGTTCTGCTCGTTGCTTGCGGGACCCCGAAGCCCACGAAGATGCCGGCCTCGGGCACGATGATGGCGGGAGACTCGATGGCAATGATGGCGGCGCCGCTGGTTGCGGCAGAGCAAGCCCGTCTCGATTCCGCCGCCTCGGGCGATACGGCGGCGCTGGCCCATCACGCTGCCGTGCTACCGGCTTTGGTCAAGGTGATCCAGACCGATCTGATGCACATGGGAATGCACCGCGACGCGGCGTACGACGCGCTGGTGGACTCGGTGCGCCGGGATCCCTCACACATCGATCAGGTGCGCCGGGTGCTCTCCGGGTACACCTCCATGGCGGCGAAGGGGAAACGCGGGTGAGGCTGGCTATCCCCTGATGTTGCGGATCGCGTTCATCGCCGCCTCGTGGCGGGCCTTCAGGATGTTCGACAGCATCTGGAACTGCTGACTCTCCCTCTCATACTGCTGCTGCAGCTTGATCCAGGTCGAATCCGGCTTGGTCTTCATCCGCACCTGCTGCTGCATGGTCTGCTTGATACTCTGGAACCACGACGTTTGCTGGTTCCAAACCTTGAGCTGGGTCGGGGGAAGTTGGGGCGCCGGCACGGCGATGAGGCTGTCGAGGACCTTGAGCGCACGGCTCACGGAAGGGTTCCCGCGCTGGAGCGTCTGCGCGGACGCACTCGAAAGTGCGACAACAAGAAACGGAAACAATCGTCGGACGCTCATGGCAACCTCCTGGTAGAGCGCTGCTAACGGAGCACGAATCCCGAATCCACCCCTGGACGCTGCTTCGCATTCGCCACGAGCCAGCCCGTCATATACATCCACTTTGCGATCCGGGTCAGCTTCGGGTAGTTGATGCGCGACGGCTCGTCGCGCGGCGTGTGATAGTCCGGGTGCAGATTGCTGGAGAAGAACAGGGCGGGGACCTTGCGCTCGGCGTAGGGCACGTGGTCGCTCCGGAAGTACCAGCCTTCCGGATGATCGGGCCGGTCCCAGAGGGAATCAATCACGAACTTGCCGGCGGCCTGATTCGCCTTCAGGGCGACCTGGACCAGCTGGAGCGAGTTTCGATGCGGCGGCTGGGAGCCGAGCAGCGCGGCGGTGTCAGAGCTGTTCCTCCCGATCATGTCGCCGTTGAGCACCGCGGCCATCTTGTCGAGCGGCACGACCGGGTGGGCGACGTGATAGCGCGAGCCCAGTAACCCGCGCTCCTCGGCGCCGTGGAAGATGAACAGCGCCGAGCGTTTGGCCGGCTGGCGCTTCCAGGCCCGGGCGATGGCGAGCAGCGCCACGCTGGTCGAGGCATTGTCGTCGGCGCCGTTCCAGATGGAGTCGCCAGCCACCGGGTAGCGGACGCCGTCGTGGTCCTGGTGGGAGCTGAACACCACGTACTCGTCGCGCAGCACCGGATCGGTACCGCGGATCATCCCGATGATGTTGACCGACGGGTATTCGAAGGTTTCCGCGCGCAGCCGGACGTCGACCGTCTGCCCGTCGGTCTGGAAGCTCGCCAGCGCGCCGCTCTTGACCAGGAGCACCGGCACCGGGCGGTTGGCGGTGGGGGGAAACGGGCCCGCGTTCCGGGTAAAGCGCGGCACTCCCCCGACGACATCGTACGCCCCGCGCGCCTGCACGAGGCCGACCCCATCGAAGGCGCGATCGGCCACGCTGTCGGCAACCACGATTACGGCGAGTGCGCCACGGCGCGCCAGGGCGGCGCCGAGCGGGCCCAGGGCGGCGCGGGTGTAGTTGTAGTCGTGGGTGTTCGTCGTCGTGCGGATGGCCGAGGCTGCCGGCGGAGTCAACCCAGTTACGGCGATTCTGCCGCGAACATCCACGGTGCTGTCGCGCCGGTTGCTCAGGAAGAGGGTGGTCCCCGAAACCTCGGCGACGGCGTTGCTCGTCGGCGTGATGTCGCTCCAGAGCGCGAGCGGCTTGCCGTTGAGCTGGATGGAGCTCGACGTGGAAGCGATGCGGGTACGCCGCAGATTCCACCACTGGAACCAGGTCCCGAAATCGCCCATCGGCTCGAGGCCGATGGCTTCCATCCGGTTGCCCACCCAGATGGACGCGCGCAGCTCGTCGACCGTACCAGCCTCGCGGCCGCGGAAGTCGTCGCCGGCGAGCGCCGCCATGTCGCGGCGGATATCGGCTTCGCGAATCGCAGCGATCGCGACCGGGGGGTGCTGAGCCGCCTGGGCCACGAGCAGGCTCGGGGCAACGAAGTTGCCAAGCATGGCGATGCGGATCCACCGGGACATGTGGGACTCCAGCTTCAGGGTCGCGGCTTGTCCTGCTTCGGTCTTTCCGTCGAATTCGCGATCTCCCAGACGACGGCATAGACGCTCTTGGCTACCCGGCCGAGCTTGCGGTAGTCGATCTTGTCGGCGGTGTCGCCGAGGCCGTGGGCGTCGCTGTTGCCCTCCTCGAAGAGCATGACCGGCACACTGGGGTCGAGCTGATCGGAGGCTCCGCCGGTGCCGCGGTAGTTCCACTGCATGCAGAGGTAGGCGGCGTTGACGCCCCGGCTGATGGCGTCGAGCAGGCTGCTCGAGCTCGCCACGTCGAGCTCGTCGGGGCCGTAGAGCGTCCCTGGCTCGGTCTTTCGCTCTGGCGGCCAGACGCCGCGCCGGCAGGGACGCAGGCCTGGACGCGAATCCGTGAGCCGCGTGGTGCGACCCACCATGTCGAGGTTGACATAGGCGACCTGGGCCGCGGTCGGCATCACGGGGTTGCGGATGAAATGGCCCGAGCCGAGGCTGTGGCCTGCTTCGCCGGCCCACCAGGCAAAGAGCACCGAGCGCCGCGGCCTGGGGCCCAGCGCGAACGCCTTGGCGATTGCGAGCAGCGCCGCGCTACCGGAGGCATTGTCGTCCGCGGAATTGAGAATCGAGTCCCCGGCGACGGGGGTGGTGATGCCCTGGCCGTCATAGTGCGCCCCGACGATCACGTACTCGTTGCGCAACGCCGAATCCCTGCCTGGCACGACGGCGAGCAGGTTCGCCGCGCTGCTGGTGTCGGTGGAGCCGGCGAGATGGATCGTCAGCGAGCTCTTGAGCGCGAATTGGCGGACCGGGTTGCCGGCGAGGCCCCGGCGAATCAGCGAGTCGCTCGTGGGCTCGGCGGCAAAGAGCTTGGCGAAGAGGGCGGGGGAGCCGATGAGAATGGGGTGGAACGGCCAGGCCCGTTCGGTACCGGAGTAGTCCCAGCGAGCCGTGTGCGCATTGGCCTCCGCGTTCCACTGCTCGAACTGGACCCGGCTGGGCATGGAGAGAACCGCGCGGGCGCCGCGCCGGAAGACATGACGGCCAGGCCGCAAGGCCGAATCGGTAGCCATGACGACGATCTTGCCGCGCAGCAGTCCTTCATACGGATTGGGCTGATGCGCCGGTATGACCCTGCCGCTTCCGGCGTAGACCAGCGGGGCGGCGATGGTCGTGTCCCGCGGCGGCGGGCCGACGGCGAGCCGCGCATATTCCGCGAACGGCAGCCGCTCTCCGTTGAATTCGAGGAAGCTGCGCGAAGGATCGAAACGGCGCACGACGACCGGGATGCGCTGGAACCAGTCGCCGTTCGGCCCGGCCGGCTTGAGCCGCGCTGCGGGTAGATTCCGCCGCAGATAGGCGATGGCGCTGTCGGCCCCGGGGAGCGGTGTCTTCCTGCCGAGCAGAACATCGGAAGCGAGATAGCCGACCCAGCGCCGGAGCTCCGTGACCTGGATGGTCTCCGCGGCGCGGCGGACGGCCGTCGGGGGCGGCTGGGCTTGTCGAGGCGCCGGTCCACCGCCGGTGGCAAGGGGCCAGCCCAACAGGGCACAGAGTCCGGCGCCAAACCGAGTGATCATGTAAGCTCCGAGAACGTCATATAATCTGGAATGCCCCGCCGCTTCCTGCTACTCAGCCTGTTTTGCCTCGGCGCCTGCGACCATGGCGGCGTCGTATCGTCCGGGCTTTACCCGAGCTATTTCCTCACCGCCGTTGACGGAAAGACCCTTCCCGTCCCGCTGGGAGGTGACGGGTCGGAGCTACTGGCCGGGAGCCTGGATTTCACTGGGCTGATCCGTGCCCGGGAGACGGGACCGGTGAGCGGCCTGGTCAACTATCGCCAATCCGTGCGCAATCCGGATCATTCGATCGGTGACTCCAACGTTCAGCTGAACTATTCCATCGTAGATGGCGTTCTGCGAATCGATCTCTGCCCGCCCCTCGCCGAGTGCATCGTGAGCGAAGAGCTGGTCGGGCCGCTCACCGACAGCCACAGCGAGCTGCTGCTGACCCGCTACCTCGCGGGCGCTCCAGGAACGGTCTATCGCTATTTCCCGTCGCTTCCGGACTGAGCCGCGAATCCACAGATTACCTGGATGAGTAACCTGGCGGGGAAGGTCGGCGTAGTGACCGGCAGCAGCAAAGGCATCGGATCCGCGATCGCCGAGGCTCTCATCAAGTCCGGCGCCAACGTCACCGTCTCGGCACGCAAAGCCGAAGCGGTGCAGGAGGCCGCGGCCCGGCTCAATCAGCTCGGCGCGGGTCGTGCGTTGGGAATCCCCTGTGACGTGCGTCGTCCTGACGCCGTGCGCGCACTGATCGCCGGTACGGTTTCAGAGTTCAGCGGCCTCGACATCCTGGTGAACAACGCCGGGGTCGGCTCGTTCGCACCGGTCTCCGAGCTCTCGCTCGAGCAGTGGGACCAGGTGATCGGGACCAACCTGAGCGGCGTGTTTTACTGCTGCCGCGAGGCAATCCCCCACCTCAAACGCCGCGGAGGCGGCTGGATCATCAACATCGCCTCACTGGCCGGAAAGAACGCGCTGCCGGGCGGCACCGCCTACAACGCGTCGAAATTCGGGCTGGTCGGGTTCAGCGAAGCATTGATGCTCGACCTGCGTTACGACAACATCAGGGTGAGCTATCTCATGCCGGGCAGCGTCTCCACCCACTTCAACGACCACACGCCGAGCGAAGCCGACGCCTGGAAAATCCAGCCGGAGGACATCGCCCAGGTGGTGCTGGATCTGCTGGCCAGTCCGGCGCGCACCATGGCCTCGCGCGTGGAGCTCCGGCCGGCCCGCCCACCGCGCAAGGGCGTCTAGGGCTTTCCGCTCAGCAGTCGCGCAACGTCGACCGTCGCGATCCTCCGCTTGGGGAAGCTGCGTAGCACCACGACTGACGTGCCGTCCGGAGTCCACTGGGTGCTGCCCTCGGACTCGGGCGTCGTGGTGAGCCGGCGCTTGGCGCCCGTCGCCAGATCGAGCACGCCGAGGTCGGAGTTGGGGCTCCCGAAATAATAGAGCAGTTGTTTCCCGTCCGGAGACCACGCCCCCGCGGTTTCCTGTTTATCGAGGATGGGGTGACTTTTCCCGTCGTGCACCGAGATGATGACGCTCGAAAAGCCGCCGCCGGGCTCATCGAGCTGCACGGCGACGGAGTCGCCCGTGGGTGAGATGCGGCGGTGGGAAAGCCCGTTCACGTTGTTCTTGTCCCAGATGGTCTGAATGCTCCCATCGGGCTTCACCCGGCTCAGCACGAAGCGTCCCGCGGTCTTGCCGATGCCGGTGATGAAGACGTCGTTGCTGCCTCTGCTCGGCTCAACGTTGAGGATGGTGCCGGTACTGGTCAGTCGTTTCGGCTGCCCTCCGGAGATGGGAACCTGATAGAGATCCCAGAAGGTCGTGCCGGTGGCGCGGCCGGAGAGGAAATACACCGACTTCGAATCAGCCGCCCATTCGCCGTCGACCTCGTCGGTGGGCCAGTTGGTGAGCGCGCGCGGGTTACCCCCGGTGGCGTCCACGACCCAGAGATCGGCGTTGCCCGACCGGTCGCTGTAGAAGAGGATCGCCTTGCCGTCGGGCGACCAGTACGGGTCGCCGTTGTCGTTGGAGCCGGGCACCACCGTGCGCGCCGGGCCACCCGCCAGGGGCCTCACCTGGATCTCGCTGACCCCACCGCCGCGCTCGACCCCATAGACGACGTCCCGGCCATCGGGGGAAACGTCGAAGCTGGTGATGAGCGTCGAGTCGGTGGTGAGCGGGCGTTCGCTGCCATCGGCGACCCGAATCAGCGACAGCGTGCCGGTCCGCCGCCCGGTCTGGAAGGCCAGTGTTGCCGGGCCAACCCATTGGACATTGGTCTCGACGGCATCGTCGTCGGTGACGCGGCGAGCCTCGCCTCCGGTGTCGGGCATGATCCAGACGTCGGTCTGCCGGCCGCGCTCGCTGAGAAACGCGATCCACTTGCCGTCGGGAGACCAGACCGGGTTGTAGTCGTTGCGGATGTCATGGGTGAGCTGGCGCGTGGCGCCATCGGGAACGGAGACGCTCCAGATGTCGCCGAGCCCGGTCCGACGGGACATGTAGAGGAGGTGGCGGCCGTCGGGGCTCCAGGGCGACGCCGTGCCGCCAAATTGCTCGAGGCCTTCACTGGTAAGTGGCTGCGGGTTGGTGCCGCCGCTGTCGGCGAGCCACAGCGTACTCTTGCTGGTCTCGGATACCTGGTAGGCGATCCGGGAGCCATCCGGTGACCAGAAGCCGACCGTGTTGGCCCCCCCCGGCAGCATGGGGCGCGGGGTTCCCGGTGCGACGTCGACGACGCTGGTCTTGAGTGCGCCGCCCCTCTCGGTCGCCAGGAAGGCGAGGCGCTCCACTCCCGCCCTGGGATACCACTGTTGCGGCACCGCGAACCCCGACGCATGGGTAAGCTGTCTCCCGGCGCCGCTGTCCGGGGCGATGACCCAGACATCGCCAAAGCTGGTAGCGCTCGAAGTGAAGGCGATGAGCTTGCCGTCGGGCGACCAGAGGATCGGCTCGGACCAACCGCGGTCATTCGAAAGCACGCGCGGACTGCTCAAGTCGGCCGCGGCGAGGCGCAGCTCCCAGGCGCTATCGCCGGCGGCCCAATAGGCGACGCGCTTGCCGTCGGGCGAGAAGGCGCTGGTCGGATGGTGCGCGCCTTCGGGCGTGAGGACGTGCTCGGACGGCGTCGTGGGGGTTTCGGGGCCTTGGGTGCGGCACGCCGCGGCCAGCAGCAGCGCCGCGAGCCCCCGGTGCATAACCCGCCTCATCTCGTGTCTCCCGTCGTCGGTTTCGGTGCCGCCACGCCGAGGGCTTTGGCCACACCTTGCGCGGTACGACTCACGATGTCGGCCTGGGCGGCGAGGACGTCGCGCACGTCGCGCTCGAAAGTCTCGGACCAGAGGCTTCGGGTCGTGAGCGGGTCGTCGAACTGGACGTTCACCCGCATCACGTTGCCGGAGCGGAATACCGTGGTCTCCACCACGGCGTCGAGTTTGAGCTCTTTCGCGATGTCCCGCGTGGTCTTGGGGGTCCGCTTGTAGGCCAGAATCGTGGAGCGCGAGGCGACGCCGACCGAGCCGATCCGCGAGAGCGCCAGGGTGAGTGCGTCGTGCATCGCATCCACGAACACCGCATCCTGCCCGGAGATGTCTTCGATCGGCAGCACGCCGATGCGCTGGATTCCGTGACCACTGCTGGCAGTCAGCTTCCAGGCCGCAAAGCCACCGCCGCCCAGGAGCACCACAGTGGCGGTAATGAGCGCGAGCCAGCGGCGCGGCCGCGGCTCCGCGGGGCGGCGCGCGGTCGTGGCGCCAAAGGGCCGCGTCGTCGTGGGAGTGATCCCGCCGCTCGGCGTCGTCGCGATGACTTCGAGCTGGGCCAGCAGCTCGTCGGCACTCTGCCAGCGCTCGTCGGGGTTCTTGGCGAGGCACTTGAGCAGTGCCTCGGCGAGAAGCGAGGGAACCTCGGGGCGCCGCTCCCGGATGTCTTTGGGTTGCTCCAGCACATGAGCCGACAGCATGCCCTGCGCCGTGGCGGCGTCGAAGGCCGGCTTTCCCGTCAGCATTTCGTAGCCGAGGATGCCGACGGCGTACAGGTCGGCGCGGTGATCGATCACCGGCTCCGCCATCGCCTGCTCGGGCGACATGTACTGCGGCGTGCCCACGGCGATGCCGACGGTCGTGAGTTTGTCTCCCGCCGAGGCGCTGACGGCCTTGGCGACGCCGAAATCGGTGACCGCCGCGTTGCGGCCCGAGAGCATGACGTTTTCGGGCTTGGTGTCCACATACCCCAACCCTTGCGCGTTGCGCTTCACGAAGGCGCCGCACATCCCCGGGCCCAAA
>CAYNNS010000106.1:0-9781 GCA_964398345.1 uncultured Gemmatimonas sp.
CCCGGTGCGACGTCGAACGAGACATCGTCGACGCGAACGAGGCTGCCTCAGCATTTGCGGAGGTTCAGCACTTCCACGACTGGATTCATCGCTCCCGTTCGCCGTTCGCCGTTCGCGCTGTGCGACCCAACCTACCCGACCCCGGAAGGACTCACATCCACCGTTCGGTGGATGCCGCGATCCGGGCCGGCATCTAATCTCAGGGCCATGCTGCTGGCCCTCTTGCTGCTCACCTCCCAGGACAGCACTCTGGTCCGCGGGACAGTCCACGATTCCGCCGGGCATCCCGTGCCGGGAGCCGACGTCTTTCTCGTCGCGACGCTCGAAGGCTCGGCCACCGACTCGGCGGGCCGCTTTGCCTTTCGCACTGCGGCCCGCGGCGCCCAGGAGCTCCTTGCGCGCAAGATCGGCTTCACGCCAGCGCGCGTGAGCGTGACGTTGCCGGCCGCCGAGGCCATTCGCATCACGCTCAGCGCACAACCCACGGCGCTGGAACCGATCACCGTCGCCGCCGGCACCTACATCGCCGGAGAGGAACGCGGCGCCCAGCTCACCCCGCTCGAGGTGGCGACGACGCCGGGAACCACGGCCGACATCGGTCGCACCATTCAGACCCTGCCGGGGGTGCAGACCGTCGACGAAGGCAATGCGCTCTACGTGCGCGGCGGGGATTATCTCGAGACCAAGGTCTTCGTCAACGACGCGCTCTTGCTCTCCGGCTTCCGCTTCGACGATCCGACCGGAACCTTCGCCAGTACGCCCAACGCCTTTCTGCTCGACGGGATTTTCTTCTCGTCCGGAGGCTTCGGCGCACGCTTCGGCAACGCCCTCTCGGGCGTGGTGAGCCTGCGCACCCTGGGCCGGCCCGCGAAAAACGGCGGTACGCTCGGCGCGGGGCTCGGCGCCTTGTCGGCGAGCGGCGCCGTGGCGCTCTCCGGGAGCCTCGGCGCCCGCGCGACGCTGACCCGCTTTTTCACCCGGCCCATCCTCTGGGTCAACGGCAGCAATCACACGTACAGCCCGGCGCCCAACGGCAGCGATATCAGCGTGAGCACGACCTGGACCTACCGGCCCGGTGGCGAGGTCAAGCTCTTCGCCATCTCCCAGCAGAACCGGCTTGGCATCGAACAGAGCTTCCCCGATACCAGCCTGTTCTATCACAACCGCACCCGAAACTCCGTCGCGGTGCTTGCCTGGCACGACGGCTTCGGCAAGTTCTCCCAGACGGCGAGCCTGGCGCTGGGCGCGCGGCGGCAGGGGGAGAGTCTCGATCCCTACTTCCGGCTCGACATCGACACCGACCTCTACCACTTCTTTACGTATGCGGGTTACGATGCCTCCGAGCGCCTGACCCTCCGCGCCGGCGGGGAGTTCGAGCGGCTGGCGGCGCGCTTCTCCGGAGCCAAGGGGAGTTTCGGCATCCACTCGCGCGCGAGCGACGACCGGATCGCCGGATTCGTCGAGGCGGATTGGCGGGTGGGCGAGCGGATTCAGCTCACGCCGGGTCTGCGCAGCGATCGCGCGACACTGAGCGGCACGCGGAGCTGGGACCCTCGTTTCGCCGCGGCCTGGCTCCCGCGCCACGATCTCACGGTGACCTTCGCGGCCGGACTCTACCACCAGGTCCCCGAGCCGCTGTTCTACGACTCCACCCTCGGGCATCCGGGCCTCCCCCCGATGCGCTCCCTGCAGCTGGTAGGCGGCGTGCAGCTCGGTGCGGGCGAGCGGATCCTCCGGGTGGAGCTCTACGCCAAGCGCTATCGCGACCTGGCGCAATCGGACCGGGAGAATCGGGTCGTGGCCGGGGGCAAGGGCACCACCCGTGGCGCCGACTTCTTTCTCAAGGGCAACGGACCCTGGAAGCTGACGGGCAGGCTCAGCTACAGCTACATCCACGCGCGACGGACCGATCCAAACACGGGCGTCGAGGCGCCCGCTCCAGCCGACATCACCCACGCGCTGACGCTGGTGCTCGAGCGCCCCCTGCCGAAGCGGGTCACCGCCGGCCTTGCGGTCCACTACGCCACCGGCCGGCCTTACACGCGCGTCGTCTCCGCCACATTCGATCCCGGCGAGAACCGCTACATCCCGAGCTACGGCGCTCCACTGGCGGAACGGGTCCCCGCGTTCGAGCGGGTGGACGCCAACCTGACACGGCTGATTCAGCTCGGCCCCCGGTGGCTGCTGGTGGCCTACGCATCGGTCAACAACCTGCTCGACCGCGGCAATGTCTATCAATACACGTACTCGCGCGACTACTCCGAGCAGATCGAGATCCCCAGTCTCTTCAAGCGCGCCTTCTACTTCGGCGCGCAACTCACATCCCGTTGAGGTGACTCATGCGTTGGGCAATGAATGCAGTGTGCGTCCTGTCACTCGCCGTCTCCGCAGCGGCCCAGACTCCCGATCCGGCGCGTCTCGCAGATTCGCTGAGCCGGGTGCTGGATTCGGCGTTCATCGCGGGCGACCGGCCCCGGATCGAAGCGGCGAAACGCCTGCTCGACCGCGCCACCGCGTTGTACCCCAAGGATGGGCTGCTGCTGAGTTACAAGGGCTACGCGATCTACCGGCTGGTGCAGATGCCGCCCGAGCCGACCGGCGCGGCACGCGACGCGATCATGACCGAAGGTCTCGACGCGCTCAAGACCTCGGCGACCCTGTTGCCGCTCGCCGAGACCCACATCATGCGCTGGCTGCTGCTGGCGCAGACCATCAGCGATGCGGGCTCCGCCATGGCGGTCATGGGCGACATGCAGCAGGAACAGGCCGACGCCGAGCGGCTCGGCAAGGATAACCCGCGGGTCTGGCTGGTGGAGGGTGTGGGGACGTTCTTCACGCCCGAGCAATTCGGCGGCGGCGCGGCCCCGGCGCTCGAGAAGCTGCAGAAGGCGGCCGGGCTATTCGGCGGCGATCATCCGGCCAGGGGACGTCCCGCCTGGGGCAGGGCCGAAGTCCAGGCCTGGATTGGGATCGTGCAGCAGAAGCTCGACCACGCCGCCGAGAGCCGCAAAGCGTATGAGAAAGCGCTCGAGCTCGAGCCGGGCTTCAACTGGGTGAAGTACCAGTTGCTGCCGGGGCTCGACAAGGGAGTGCAGCCGTTCCCGAGCATCCCCTAGCGGGATGCCCTAGGTACTGCTGCAATTGAGCCAGAGGTTGTTCCCGCCGGCGTTCGTCGTCGGCAATCCTCCGGAGGCGGGAAGGGCGAGATAACCCATCAGGAAGAGGAGCAGGACCATCGACGCGTCTTTGCCGTTGGCCGCCCCAGGTCACGTGGAGAAGATCGACTTGCTTCATACGGCGATCGCGCTAATCCGCGCGGATCGCCTCCAGGGGCGCTACCCGCGCCGCTCGGCGCGCGGGCAGGTACCCCGCCGCCAGCGCGCTCAGCACCAGTACTCCCGCGGCAAAGATCAACGACGGCGGATCGATGGCCGGTACCTCGTATAGCTGACTCTTGAGCAGCCGCACCGCCAGCAGAGCCGCGGGCAAGCCGATCACCAACCCACCCACCACCATCAGCAGCGATTCCTTGAGCACCATCCCCGTGACCGTCCCCGGATTGGCGCCCAGCGCCATCCGCAGCCCGAACTCCGTCGTACGGCGCGCCGTGGCGGTCGCCATCACTCCATACAGCCCGAGCGCGGCGAGCCCCAGGGTGAGCAGCCCGAAGAAGGTCACCACCTTGGCCACCAGGATGTCCTGGCTGATGCCGTAGCGCGTGAGATCGGAGACCGTACTGACATCGGTGACCACCAGCTGGGGGTCGGCGGCGACAATCGCCCGGCGCACCGGCTCGGACAGCCGCGCGGGATCGCCCGAGGCACGGGCCTCGATCCGGAACCGGCGCGGGATATCCTTCCCCAGCTGGGGCATGGAGAAGTAGACCCTGCGCTGCGCCTTGTTCCGGACATCCTGCTCCTCCACGTCGGCCGCCACGCCCACGATCTCGTAGGTGGCGCTGTCCAGGGTCAGATGGTGGCCCAGAGGCGACGTCTTCGCGAAGTAGAAGGCCGCCGCGGTCTGGTTGAGCACGGCGACCTTCGGCCCGGTTTCGCTGTCGCGCTCCCCGAAGTCGCGTCCCAGCAGCAGGTGGGCGCCGAGGGTGGCGAAGTAACCCGCGTACGCGTCGTCGTAGACCACCAGCGAGTCCTGATCACTGCGCGCCGTGAAGCCCTCGACTTGGACCGAGCCGCCGGACTCGGTCCCGCTGAACAAGCCGTTCTCCGAGGCCGAGGCCGACACCACGCCCGGCACCTGACGGGTGCGCTCCACCAGGTCGCGGATCAGCGCGTTGAGGCGGGTATCGGAATAACCCGCCCGCTGCGCGTCGACTTCCGTCACCAGCAGCGCCTCCCGGGCCATCCCCACCTCGGCGTGCTGCAGCTGGTGAATGCTGCGGACCAGCATTCCCGTCCCCACCAGGAGCAGCAGCGACAGCGCCACCTGCGCCACCACCAGCACCTTCCCCACCGCCACTCGGCCCGGACGATTCGCCACGGAGCGGCCGGCCGTCCTGAGCGCCGTCGCCAGATCGACCCGCGTGCTCCGGAGCGACGGGATGACCCCGAACAGCACGGAGGTGGCCAGCGACAGGAACGCGGTGAACGCCAGGATTCGACCGTCGAGGTGCACCACCAGCGGAATCGGCGCGGGGCCGCCGGATGCCAGTTTGAGTAATGCCTTGCTGCCCGAGACCGCCACCAGCAGGCCCAGCGCGCCGCCGCCGAGCGCGAGCAGCGTGCTCTCGGTCAGGAGCTGCTGGATGAGCCGCAAGCGGCCGGCGCCGAGCGCCATGCGGAGGCTCAGCTCGCGCGTCCGGGCCACCGCGCGGGCCAGCACCAGATTGGCCACGTTCGCGCACACCACGAGCAGCACCAGCGCCACAGCCACCATCAGCGTGAGCAACGACTTGCCGTAGCTGCTCCGGTAGTAGGAGAATCCCTTGCGGCCGTCCTCGACCTGGACCCCTCGGCGCTTGAGCTGCCGTTCGATCGAGTTGAGATCGCCACCCTTGGCGTTCTCCCGCAGCAAGCGCGTTTCCAGCGGTGCGATCTCGCTCCTCGCGGCGGCGAGGCTGACGTTGGGCTTGAGCCGGCCCATCATCTGGAGCCAGTTCATGCCGCGATGGTCGAGCCACTGGGTGTGCGGATTCACCAGAGGCTGGATCATGATCGGCATCCAGAGATCCGCCGACGATCCCACGATGTCGCCCGTGAAGCTCTGCTCCGCGACACCGATGATGGTGAGGCCGGCGCCGTTCACGGTGAGGGTGGTGCCGACTGCCGAGGGACTGCCGGCGAAGCGGCGCTGCCAGTACCCGTAGCTGATCACCACCACCGGGTCGCGCCCCGGCACCTCGTCCTCCGCCTGAGTGAACAGCCGGCCCACGGCGGGTCTCACGCCGAGCACCCCGAAGAAGTTCCCCGAGACCAGCCGGCCGCGCGGATGCTGGAGTCCAGCGCCGCCCGTCACGTCGAGCTGGCCCGTGCGGCCGCTCGCATAGAGCCCGCTCAGGGAACGGTTCTGGTCGCGCAGATCCTGGTAGAGCGGATAGGACGCGAGGTCGCTGCGCGGTGATCCCGTCGACATCGACCCGGTGCGGCTGGGATCGCCGATCGTCACCAGCCGCTGCGGCTCGACCACCGGAAGCGCGCGCAGCAGCAGAGCGTCGATCAAGGTGAACAGCGCCGTGTTAGCGCCGAGCCCGAGCGCCAGGATCAGGAGCAGCACCGCGGTGTAGATCTTCTGGTGCCGCAGCGAGCGGACGGCGTAGCGCACGTCCTGCTTGAGATTGGCGACAGACGACGCGCGCGACATGGAACGCTCCCGCTGCTGATTGATGCTGACGCATTCTCCCCGCACCGACCCCAGATCCCCGAACTGCCGCAGTGCCTCCTCGCGCGCCGCCTGGGGATCCATTCCCGCCGCGATCAGCTTCCGGGTGCGCATGGCGAGGTGGAATTCCAGCTCGGTATCCACCTCCCGCTCGACCCGCTTGGAGCCGATTTCGAGCCGGAAGGGGCGCCGGGACTGCTCGTCGGTCATGTCGCGGGAATGGGAGTGCGGGCGCGAAGCGCTCGGCCGGCCGCCTCGACGAACTCGTGCCAGTAGGAGCTACCGGTCTGCAGCCGTTTGCGGCCGCTGCGGCTCAGCGTGTAGAACTTGGCCGAGCGGTTATTCTCGGAGAGTCCCCAGTCGGCTTCGACGTGGCCCAGCCGCTCCAGGCGGTGCAACGCGGGGTAAAGGGTTCCCTCTCCCACCTGCAGCATGGACCCCGTCGCGTCCCGAATCCATTCAGCGACCGCGTAGCCGTGGCGGGGCTCCCAGGAGAGTGCCTTGAGGATCAGGAGGTCGAGGGTGCCCCGCATGAGATTGACGTCGAGCTCGTCCATGGCCCTGCCCCGAGGGAGGTGGCTGGAGACTAGTGCCTCTCCCCTTGTGACGCAATGGGAAGCACAACGGTTGCACTAGGGATTCTCCCGCCACCACCACTGCGTCGGCAGCGGCTTCACCCTCGGCCACATCTCATCCAGGGTGTTCCCGTCGTACAGGCGCCCATTCTTCATCACGTAGCGAATCGAATTCGTGTTGTGAATGTCCAGCAGCGGGTTCCGGTCCAGCACCTGCAAGTCCGCCAGCTTGCCCACCTCGAGCGAGCCGAGGTCTTTCGACAACCCGATTGCATCCGCCCCGCCGATGGTCGCGGCCCGCAGCACCTCGAACGGCGTCATCCCGCCGGACTGCATCATCCACAGCTCCCAGTGCACACCCAGCCCCTGCAGCTCGCCATGGGACCCGAGCCCGATGTGGCCGCCCGCGCGCACGATCCTGGTGAGATCCTCCGCGTGCTGTGTGAAGATGTACTGGTCATCCCGGTTGAAAGTGAGGGTCTTCCAGGAGTCGAGCTCCTCGTGCGGCGTGAAGCGCTGCAGCTTCTTGTCCGCGTCGATGTTGTAGTGGGTCAGGTAGTAGTCCCGCCCGATCGGGCCGCCGTAGCCGACGATCAGCGTCGGCGTATACGTGATGCCGCTGCTGGCCTCCAGATGGACGACATCCTTGAAGAGCCCGACCACCGGCATCGCGTGCTCGAGGCCGGGATAGCCGTCCTGCATCAGCGTGAGGTTCATGGTGAGGTTGGAGCCACCCTCGGTCGTGGTCGTGAGCCCCAGCTCCCGCGCCGCCATGATCACCCACTGCCGGACCTTGCGGTCCCCGGCCAGATACTGCTTGATCGTCTTGGTGTTGTAGTGATCGGCGTAGCGGCGCACCACGTCGCGCGCCTCATCCAGGCTCTTGATGTTGTCGGCCGAAAAGATGCCCGGGCCCGTCGAGTAGAGGCGCGGACCGATCAGCCTCCCGGTCTCCATCAGATCGGTGTAACTCAGAATATCGGTCGCCGACGTCTGCGGGTCGCGCTGCGTCGTCACTCCGTAGGCGAGGTTGGCGAGCAGCTGGGTAACCTGGTCGCGGTGCAGCCCCCAGCCAAACCAGTTGTGCGCGTGGATGTCCACATAACCCGGCATGATGGTCTTGCCGCTCACGTCGATCGTCTTCGCTCCCGCCGGAACTCGCACCGAGCCGCTCGGCCCCACGGCCGTGATGCGGTTGTCGGTGACGACCACGTCGCCCCTGGCGATGATCTGGTCGCCCTTCATGGTCACCAGCCGCGCGCCTTTCAGGACCACGACCCCCTGTGGCTTGTCCTTGGTCGCCGTAATCGTCACGTCGTAGCGCGGTGCCAGGTACGCCGGGCCCCCCGCTCGCCGGGTCGTGTCGGCCGGCGTCGCTTCGGCGCGGGTCAGCGAGTCCCGCACCGCCGCTTCCGCCGCGGCCACGTCCCACTGGAACCAGCTCCGGCCGATCGAGTAAAAGGCGGACCGCCCATCGGTACTCCATCCGATGAAGTCACCGCCCACCCTGGTGAGCCGGGCGGTGGGGACCGCGCTCCCCGACACGGCGATCGCCGGCGCCTGGCCCACGACCGGCGGCACGGTGATCAGGAACACGTTGTTGTTGGCGAGCACCAGTGCGTGACTGCCATCCGGGCTCAGCAGGACTTCGTCCGGAACGGGCGGTGGAGGCGGCGTGGCGCCTGGCGGGAGCGGAATGTTCGGAGCCGGCGGACCCGCGACCCGCACCACCACCTTGCGGTCGGTGCCGTCGAAGCGCATCGAGACCAGCCCTTCACTGCCCGCCCACACGTACATCCGCGCGCTGTCGGGCCCGACGTGCGGCACCCCGCGGCCCTCCTGCGACTGTCCGCTGCCCGCCCACGCGATCCGGGTCGCTTCCCCACCTCCGGCAGGGATCCAGACGTATTCCTCCTCGGCGTTGCTCACGTTCCCGAAGTCCTCGAACTGGCGCATCCGGCTGTAGCGCGAGCCGCGCACCGCGAAGAGGCGGCTGCCGTCGCGGGTGTAGGCGATCTTGTCGTAATACGCGGCCAGCCGGGTCAACCGCTCGGGCTGCCCGCCGCTGGCGGCAATCAGGTAGAGGTGTCCGCCCGCCGTATCGCTCCAGGTGACGAAGGCGATGTAGCGACCGTCCGGGCTCCAGACCGGCGCGTGCTCCACCGTGGTGCCGGTGGTGAGACGGCGCGGGTTACGCACCTGGCGCGTGCCGGGGTCGCCGCCGGCGACCCGGTCCCCCACGTAGAGCCCGTCGAGGGCGATGAAGGCGAGTGAGCGGCCGTCGGGCGAGGGCCGGGCGCCCCGGATCTGCGTGACCACGAGCGTCGAGTCGTTGATCGGGTAGTCGAACTTGGCCAGCGGGCCCATCGATTGGTTCACCTCGGCGGTGAACGGAATCGCCGTCACCTTGCCGGAGGGTACCTCCACCCGCCAAATCTTCCCCGAATAGCTCGTGATGAGCGCCTTCGAGTCCGGCGTGAACGCCGAGCCGGGGTAGAGGTCGCGATCGTTGTTGCCGCCGCCCTGCGAGTTGTCGCGCTGCACGTCGAGCACCAGCCAGCGCTCCTCGCCGCTGGAGAGATCGCGGAGCTTGAGGGCTTCGCGGGCGTCGTAGCGCGCCGCATAGACCAGCCACCGGCCGTCGGGGCTCGCGACCGGGCGGAAGGCGCCGTCGGTTTCGTGGGTGCGCACCAGGGTGCGGCCGGTCTCACGGTCGAACTGGGCCACCTGGTAGAGCCCGAGCCGGCGCGGGTTACTGCGCGGGGCCCGCTCGGCGATGTCATCGCCGACCGACTGGATGTCGTCCGGTTCGGTGCCGAGCGCGAAGGCGGGCGGTACGTTGCCGGCGACGTTGACCCAGAGAAAGCGTGGGTCTCCGCTCGGTGCCGCGGCATAGTGCGACGGCAGGTTGCCGCCCGCGGGGGCGCCTTCGGCGCGCAGTCCGGTGAGCTGGAGTCCCGAGCCGCCGTCCTTGTGGTACATCCAGAGCTGGCCGGTGCGCGTGGCGATCACGTACTGGCCGTCCGGCGACCAGATCGGCGAGGCGAAATTGGTGCGCTCGCTCTTGGTCAGGATATGGGGATGCGTGCCGTCTGCGCTGGCGATCCAGAGGTTCTTGGAGCCATTGCGGTCGCTCACGAACGCCATCTGTGTGCCGTCGGGCGAGTAGCGAGGTTGCTGGTCCCAGCCCGGGCCGCTGGTAATGCGCGTCGCGGTGCCGCCGGCGATGGGGAGGGTATAGAGATCGCCGAGGATGTCGAAGACGATCGTCTTGCCGTCGGGGGAAACGTCGAGCGAAATCCAGGTCGCCTCGTCGGTGGTGAACTTCAGGGTGCGCGAGGTGATCAGCGGCAGTGTGCTGGTCCGGCCGG
>CAYNNS010000107.1:0-9766 GCA_964398345.1 uncultured Gemmatimonas sp.
CCGCCATGATCCGCCACCCGCGCTGCTGGCGGTTGCCCGACATGTACATCTTGAAGGTCTTGGTGTCGTAGTAATCGCTGTAGCGCTTGAGCACATTGCGGGCGTGCTCGAGGCTCGAGATCTTCTCGCCGCTGAACACACCGGGGCCGGTCGAGTAGATCCGCGGACCCAGTGCCTGACCCGCCTCGACCCGGTCGCCATAGGTGAGGACGTCGGTCGTGGCGGTCTGCGGGTCACGCGTAGTGGTGACGCCGAACGCCAGATTGGATAGGTAGTTCCAGGGCTGCTGCCAGTGGATGCCCCACGCCGGCCACATGTGCGAGTGGGTATCCACGAAGCCGGGGATGATGGTCTTGCCGGTCACGTCGATCACCCGGGCGCCGGCGGGCTCCTGCCCCCGCGGTCCGACGCTCACGATCCGGTTGTTGCGGATCACGACGTCGCCGTTCTCGATGATCTCATACCCCTTCATCGTCACGACCTTGGCGCCGCGGAGCACCACCGTGCCCTGCGGAATGTCGCGCGTGGCGGCGATCGTAAAGCGCCGCTCGGTGGGGTGGTACTTCCCGGTCGCCATCGCGGCCGAGTCGGCGTGGAGCCGGCGCAGGCTGTCGTCCACCGCCTGCGAGCGGTCCAGGTTGTAGCTCACGAACGCGTTGCCGATCGACCAGTAGACGGTGTGGCCGTCGCGGCTCCACGAGGGGAACTCGCCGCCGATGTCGGTGAGCTTCCGCACCGGCGTCGCCGCGCTGTCGGGTTTGGAGATGTTGATCGTGGGAACGGTCCCGCCGGTCTGCGGTACCGTGACGACATAGAAATCGTTGCCGTTCTGCACCAGCGCCTGGTCGCCCTTGGGCGTGAACATCACCAGGTCCACCGGGAACCCCAGCGGCGGCGCCGGCTCCCGGGCATCAGGCCCCGGCTCGGCGTCGGGCGGGAAGTCCTCGGGCATCGGCAGATCCGTGAAGACCTCGGGCTTACCGAGGTCGTCCCAGCTGTGCAGGGCGCGGCGGGCCCGCAGCGCGCGGGCGGTGAGGGTGAAGGGCAGCGGCCCCAGGACGCGGAGGTGCTGCTTGATATCGGTGCCGTCCCAGCGCATCGACACCAGCCCCTGGACGAAATCGTAGGCGTAGATCCGCGTCGTGTCGCCGTTGAAGTGGGGCGCGAACTTGTTGCCCACCGGCGCGATCACGGTGACGTCGCCGCCGGTCGCTGGCACCCACACGAACGCCGCGCCGATGGTCGAGTAGAAGGGGTCGACCGACTCCTGGAAGTCGCGCGACGCCGAGCGCACCGCCACGATGCGGCGGCCGTCGGGCGCCCAGGCGAGCTCCTGGTAGAGCGCGGGCTGGCGGGTTAGCTCCGCCGGCGCGCCGCCCGCGCCGGCGAGGTTGGCCCGCATGATGTGGCCGTTGGTCCCGTCCCAGGTGGCGTAGGCGATCGCGGTGCCGTCGGGCGACCAGGTCGGGAAGTACTCGCCGAGGTCCTGATCGGTCACCCGGCGCGGCGTGCCGGTGGGCAGATCCACCACGTAGAGCCGGTCGAGCGCCGTGAAAGCCAGCCGCTTGCCGTCGGGCGAAACCGCGGGGTCGCGGATCTGCTTCACCGTAAAGCTCGGATTGTCCTCGATGGGATACTCGAACTTGAGCCGGGGACCCACCGCCACCTGCGCGTTCACGGTGAGGGGGATCTTGGTGGCCGCGGTCCCGTCGACCGGCACCCGCCAGATCTCACCGCCGTAGCTGATGATCACCGCCCGCGAATCCGGGGTGAAGGAGTAACCCGGCAGCGCGTCCATGTTTGCGATGGATTCCTGGTCGTCGCGCTGGATCGGGAAGGCGAGCCACTTCTCTTCGCCGCTCGCGAGCTCGCGAATCCGGAGTCCGGTCTCCGCGTCGTGGCGCGAGCCGTAAGTCAGCCACTTGCCGTCGGGCGAGAGCGCCGGCCGGAACGCCGAGCCGTAGCGCGACGACATCGTGGTGCGGGTGCCGGTCTCGCGGTCGTAGACCGCGATCTGGAATTGCGGCATCACCGCGTTGTACTGCCACTGGCCCTGGCGGTAGGCGTACCAGATGTAGCGGCCGTTGGGCCCGAAGGCGGGGCCCAGCATCCGCGAATTCGACGGGGTCAGCCCCTGGAGCGGAAGCCCGTGTCCGCCGCGCACGTTGTAGAGCCAGAGCTTGTTGCTCGAGAACGGCGTCCCCTTCGCCACCACGACGTAGTTGCCGTCGGGCGTCCACTCGGGCGAGAGGTACTCGTTGTCGATGCCCTTGCTGAGCTGCAGCGTGTCCTTGCCGTCGAGCGACATGATCCAGACGTTGTCGTCGCCGCTGCGATCGGAGACGAAGGCCACGCGCTTGCCGTCGGGGCTGAAGCGCGGCTGCATGTCGTGGGCGAGGCCGCTGGTAAGCCGCGTCGCGGTGCCACCGGTGATCGGCACGGTGTACAGGTCACCCAGCATGTCGAACACGATGGTCTGCCCATCCGGGCTCACGTCGAGCGACATCCAGGTGACCTTGTTGGTCGTGAAAGTCGCGTAACGGTCGGGCTGGAGCGGCAGGCCCGGTTTGGGCATCTGGGCCAGGGCGGTCGAGGCGGTCAGGGCGGTCGAGGCGGTCAACAACCGAAATGCGCGGGCAACCATAGACAGCTCCACAGGGACGGTGGGGAGGGGGAACAAACTTATCAGTGCCGAGTGGCCAGGGGCGAGTGGCGAGCTCAACGCCCCGCCACTCGCCACTCCTCACTCATCACTCATCACTTATATATACGACTCATGCGTTGGACGCATCGGGTTGCCATTGGGTTGCTCCTGGGGCTGGATGCCTGGTCCGGCCCTCTGGTCGCCCAGGAGCGGCTGCCAAATGTAAGGGTTTCCGCGAAGTCCCCCTGCGAGATTCATCCTGAAACTGCCCGTGAGACCGCCGACCTGTGGGTCGCCGCCCGGGAGGCGCTCCGGGCCACCAGTGATACCACCGGAACGCCTCCCATGCTGCTGATCCAGGAATGGCGCCGGACCCTCGACCCCAGGATGCGGCTCCGCTTCGAGCGCCGGGATACCAGCCGAGTCAGCAGCTTCCACCCTTTCGAGAACCCGCTGCCCGGCAACGTCGAGAGGGCCGGCTACATCCAAAGGCGGGGCTGGAACACCGTCTATTACGGCCCGGACAGCGGGCTCCTGCTGTCGGAGTGGTTCCTCCGGCGGCACTGCTTCAGGCGAATCGAAGGGTACGGCGGCAATACGGGACTGGTGGGACTCGGTTTCGCACCATTGCCTCAGAGCCGGCTCACCGACGTGGCCGGCGTGCTCTGGATCGACTTGGGCTCCGGCGAGCTGCGCCACGTCGAATACTCCTGGACCAATGCCCCGGAGGAAGCCCGGGCGCTCGGCGTCGGCGGGCGAGCCGATTTCGTGCGTCTCACCTCCGGAGGCTGGATCGTGCAGCGCTGGAACATCCGGATGCCGCGGCCCAGGACCGAGCTCGACGGCACACTCGACGGTTATAACGATCAGGGGGGCGAAGTGGTTGCAGTTGGGCGCCAGCTGCCCCTAAAGAAGACCAGGCCGTGAATCGAAGCGGCGCATGCATCTGCAATGAGTCACAATCGAAACAGAGTTGTGCATTGACAGCGATGTAGCACGTTCCCATCTTGTGTTCGGACCCGGCGCGCTGATCCAATAGCCGGGTGGCCTTGTCGGGTGACGGAAAGCGGTCACCAGGTGAAGGCGCGCTGGGCCTGAACAGGCCGGCGCGCCTTTCGTCTTTCCAGCAGCTCATGTCCCCAACAATCCGGCAACTCGGCCGGTGCTGTCATATGAGAAACAGACAGGCGCAGGACCAAGGCAGGAGGGCGCGTGCGCGGGCCGAGGCGGGCCAGGGCACGCGCCCGTCCGCGTCTGAATTGAGGAGGAGGGCGTCATGAGGCAGCCGGTGTTGGATATTGTCAGCCATTCATTCGGGGCGGCGCTCCTCGCGGGAATCGCGGTGCTGGCCTGCAGCCCCAGCAAGACCAAGCAACCGGTCGAAACCACCAAGGAATCGGGCAAGAGCGTGTCGCCCTCGGGCGTCGCGGCCGACCGGCGCGGCACCACCATGATTCGCGTGGTGAACGCCCTGCCCGACAGGAAGCACATCGACGTCGCGGCGGATACCAGGGTGCTGTTCACCCACGTCGCCTACCAGGACGTCACCGACTTCCAGGAGCTGCGCGACAACGTCACCCGCTTCAGCGTGCGGCCGGCGGGGCAGGACACCGCGCTCGCCGAGAACCGCGAAGTGATGGGTGACGGAGCGCGCTACACCCTGGTCGCGCTCCAGGACGAGAACGGCGGTGCCACCCTGCGGGTACTCCGGGACGAGCTGGTGACCGATCCCGGCAAGACCAAGATCAGGGTGATCAACGGCACCGCGGCGATGGAGGACTTCAAGGTCACCCTGCAGGGTCAGAAGGATCCGCTCTTCGACAGAGTCTCGCCGGGCGTGGAAGCGGGCTACAAGGAAATCGCGCCCGCCACGGCCACGCTGCTTTTCGAGCCCGACAAGGGCAAGGGCGCCGCGATCCGGATCGATCGCATGCAGCTCGACCCCGGGCGCGCCTACACCGTTGTGCTCACCGGGACGGCGGGCCACAAGCCCGAAGCCGTCAAGTTCGACGACCGTCTGGTGCGCCACGGTAGCCAGGTCTCACTGCGGCCCTGACCGGCCGAAAATGGAGGAACGAAACCATGGCATTGGACTCCATGCACGATCTGTTGCTCGAGCAGCTCCGGGATCTCTACAGCGCGGAGCAGCTGCTGCTGAAGGCGCTGCCCAGGCTGGTCGAGAAGGTCACGACCCCCTCGCTGCGCGAAGCGGTCAACACGCACTACGGCGAAACCCAGAACCACGTCACCCGGCTCGAACGGATCTTCAGCGGTCTGGACGAGAAAGCGTCGGGCGAGAAGTGCAAGGGGATGGAAGGGCTGCTCGACGAATGTGACCATGTCGCGGACGAACACGGCTCCGATTACGTGCGCGACGCCGGCATCATCGCCTCGGCGCAGCGCGTCGAGCACTACGAGATCGCGGCGTACGGCTGCACCATCAGCTTCGCCAGGCTGCTCGGCCACCAGGACATCGTCACCCTGCTGGAAGAGACGCTCGCCGAGGAGAAAGCCGCCGACGAAAAGCTCAGCGCCATCGCGGAAGAGGAAGTCAACCAGCACGCGGTCAGCAGCGCGGCGACCACGGCCCACGGCAAGTACTGAGCAGCGCGTGGGGTAGTACAGCGAAGCGAAGCCGAATGGCCCGGGGGACTCCACATCCTCCGGGCTTTTTTCTGGATAGATTTCGGCATGGACTTCAACACCCAGGTCAAGCTCGCGATCTACCGCCACTTCGCCGACTCCGGCTCGGCGCCGACCGTGGGTGACGTCGCGGGCAAACTGGGAGTCGAGGTCCAGACGGTCCGCCGGAGTTTCGCGGAGCTGCGGGCGGTGCGCGTGCTCTTTCTCGAGCCCGACGGCGACACCATCCGGATGGCGCCGCCATTTTCCGGCGTCCCCACCGACCACGTCGTCACGATCCAGGGAAAACGCTACTTCGCCAACTGCGCCTGGGATTCGCTCGGCATTCCCGCCGCGCTGCACGCGGCGGCGCGGGTGCACTCGCATTGCGCGCAGACGGGAGAGCCGCTCGACCTCGAGATCGGCGTCGACGGCCCCGCGCCGAGCGGCTGGGTGTTCCACTCGCTGGTGCGGGCGTCGCAGTGGTGGCAGGACATCGTCTTCACCTGAAGCAACATGCTCTTCTTCCGGTCGGAAGAACTTGTGAAGGAATGGTGCAAGGCGCGGGATGTGGCGCCGAGTCCGGTGGTGAGCATGGCGCAGCTCTGGGGCTTGGCGAGCAACTGGTACGGCAACCGGCTGTCTCCTGACGCACGACGACCCGGGCCCGCAGAAATGCGGCAGATCTTTGCGGGGCTGGGACTTACGGAGAGCTTCTGGGATCCTGAAGCCGCGGGGTCATAGGAGAGATCGGGCCCGAGTAGTAAGTTCGGGAAGGAGGGATTCCGATGTCAGCCCTTGCTCGCCTCCTCGGTTGCAGTGCCGTGGTGCTGATGGGTTGTGAAGGAACGTCGCCAGCGCCAGTTCCGGACCCGCCTCCACCCGTATCGCTTCCAATCAGCATAGCCATCAGCCCAACCGGGCGCACCATTGCAGCGGGCGATTCGCTTCAGTTCTCAGTCAGCACCAACCATCTGATAGAAATCACCGAGTGGACCTGGTCCGTCACTCCTATGAACGCTGCGACCGTGAATTCGTCCGGCCTGGTCAAGGCCTTGAGTGCGGGCAAAGCGATAGTGGCAGTATGCACGAAGATTTACCCGACCGCTTGTGGCATGACGACGCTGTCGATCTACTAGCAGAAGGAGACCCACGTGCGACTCGGCGTTTTGCTTGGTGCGATCCTGCTCGCCGTCGGCGCCTGGATTATCTGGGGCGGCGGAACCTACAAGACCAAAAAATCGGTGGTCGACATCGGCGTCCTCAAGGCCGATGTGCGAGAAGAGCACCAGATCCCCAAGTGGGTGGGCGGAGCAGCCCTCGGCGCCGGCGTCGGGGTGTTGCTGCTTTCGCTGAAACGCCAGCGATAGCAGTGACGGCGCAGCGTCTCGTCCAACTCTCGGAGCAGCAGCGCGAGCTCGAACAGCGGCACGCCGCTCAGCAGGCCGAGGACGAGCCCGAGTTCCTCCGCCGCCGCCGGCGCATGCTCTGGCAGTGTGTGGCGCTCACCTTCGTCGGTGTGCCGGTCTACGCCTACGGCTGGCACCTGAGCGATCCGGGGCAATCCTCGGTCGTGGCGTCTGCCGGATTCGTGCTCAGCTATGCGGCCCCGTTCTTCCGCTGGGTGGCATATCTCGTTGCGACGTCCGAGGAGTTCCGGAGGTGACATAAGATGACGCGCATCCTCGCCGGGTTAGGGTTGATCGCAGCAGCTGCCACCACGCTTTCCGCACAGGCCGATACCACCCAGGTTCGCATCAGCGGCACCGTCATCGATCCTGCCAACAAGCCAGTGCCTGGGGTTGAAGTCAGACTTGTCGCCACGGGGCAATCGACCTTCACCTCCGACTCCGGCCGTTTCCTGCTCCGAGTTCCACGGTCCAGGGACATGGTGCTGGCGGTGCGACGGCCGGGTTATCGCGGCGCGCTGATCCGCTACACCGACGACTGGGACGGTAAGGTCCTGCTCCAGCCAGGCCCGGTGCAGCTTCCTGACATCAAGGTCGCCGCGAAGTACGCCAAGCCAGCGCGTTATGCGGGGACCGCCAAGTACGACGACTACTTCTCCCGCTGGCGCAAAGGCTTTGGGATCTTCCTGGACCGGGATGCCATTGAGCAGCGCGGCGCCCTCCGCACCGCGCAACTTCTCGAAGCTCAGCCTGGAGTGCACGTTGACCTGCAACCCCTTGGAGTAGGTTCGATCATTTGGTTTTCTCGCTGTAACGAGTTCCCACCGAAGATCGACGTCTACGTCGATGGACGCAGGCTATGGGCAGCACAGCCTAGTCTCACTGAATCCCCCTCCGTGCTCACGGGACGAAGGTCACAATCAACTCCGGGGAGAGAGAAGAACATTGGCGTGGGTGACCTCCTGGACCAGATCACTCCCTCCGACATCGAGTTCATGGAGATCTTCCGCGGCCCCGGCGAGCTCCCCGGCGAATTCAACAACGGCAACTGCGGCGCCATCTCCATCTGGACCCGCTACAACCACTAGGCTCCTCCCCTCTCTCCCTCCCTTCTTGACCGCTCCGGGTTAAAGCGGCATATCTCCCGAAGCAGGCACATAGGCGAGACCCGAGAGGGGGGAGGTCGTATGATCGCCAGAGGCGTAGTGCTGTGGACGGGACTGGTGAGCGCGCTCGCCGGTCCCGTTTTCGCTCAGGGGAGGACCGTTACCGGAACCGTCCGGGATTCCGTTACCGGCGCGCCCGTCGAGGCGGCCCGGGTCGGCGTCCGGGGCCAGACCGCCCTGGTCGGGACTAACTCGGCGGGCCAGTTCACCCTCAACGACGTCCCCGCCGGGGCGGCCATTCTCCAGATCCGCGCGGTGGGGTACCGGCGACGCGACATCCCGCTCGGCGCCGGCGACAACTCGCTGAACGTGGCCCTGGCCAAAGACGTCTTCAAGCTGGAGGAGATCGTCATTACCGGGCAGCAGACCGGTGTCGCCCGCCGGAACCTGCCTAACGCGGTCGCCACGATCGGCGCGGAGGACATCTCGGTCCACCCGACGGCGAGCCTCGAGCAGCAGCTCCAGGGCAAGGTCGCCGGGGCCGACATCCAGACCAACTCGGGCGCCCCGGGCGGCGGCGTCCAGGTACGCCTCCGCGGCGTGACCTCGATCAACGCCACCGCCGAGCCGCTCTACGTGGTGGACGGCGTGATCATGAGCGACGTGGCGATCGCTTCGAACGCCAACGCCATCACCGGCGCCGCGGGCGGCTCCAACCCTTCGCTCACCCAGGACGCCCTGGTCAACCGCATCGCCGACCTGAACCCCGCCGAGATCGAGTCGATCGAGATCCTGAAGGGGGCGTCCGCCGCCGCGATCTACGGTGGCCGTGCGGCGAACGGCGTGGTCATCATCCACACCAAGCGCGGCCTGCCGGGTACCACGCGCATCGAGTTCTCCCAGCGCTTCGGCTTCTCGTCCCTGATGCGCAAGATCGGCGAGCGCGCCTTTGCCAACGCCGCGGCAGTGGACGCCGCCAACCCAGGCAAGGGCTACGGCGCGACCTACTGCAGCGGCGGCACCTGCCCCTTCTTCGATCACGAGCAGGAGCTGGCGGGCCGCAAGGCGCTGGCGGTCGAGACCAACGCCAACGTCACCGGCGGCACCGATAACACGCGCTACTACGCCTCGGGCACCATCAGCCACGAGCCCGGCATCATCGCCAATACCGGCTTCGCCCGGCACTCGCTGCGGCTCAATCTCGACCAGCACTTCAGCGACAAGCTGAGCATGCAGGTCAACAGCAACGTGCTGCACACCCGGGCCGAGCGCGGCGTCACCAACAACGACAACAACGGCGTGAGCCTCTACTACGTCCTCACCGGCACGCCGAGCTTCGTCGACCTCCGCCAGAAGGCCGACGGCACGTTCCCCGCGAACCCGTTCCAGGCCTCTAACCCGCTCGCCACGGCCGCCGAGGTCAGCAACAAGGAGGACGTCTGGCGTTTCGTCGCCGGGACCCGGCTGCAGTGGATCCCGCTCACCGCCGAGCGGAGCTCGCTGGTGCTGTCCGCCAACGGCGGGCTCGACTACTTCATTCAGAAGAACGCGATCTTCTCACCGCCCGATCTGCAGTTCGAGCCGCTCGACGGGCTGTCGGGAACCTCGCTGCTCAGCAATTCCGACAACCTCAACGGCAACCTCGACGGCAACGCGGTGCACACGTACCGCGGCGGCGGCTTTACCGCGACCACGTCCGCGGGGGTGCAGTATGCGCGCCGCAGTCTCGACGTCAACCGCATCACCTCGCGCGGGCTGATCGCCGGGCAGCAGAACGTGAGCGCCGGGACCGCGGTCGGCGTGGTGGAGAATCGCCAGCTCATCAAGAATCTGGGGATCTATGCGCAGGAAGAGGTCCTGCTCATGGGCGAGCGGCTGTCGCTCACCGGCGGACTCCGTGCCGACCAGTCGAGCCTCGACGCCGATCCCAAGCATCTGTCGTGGTATCCCAAGATCGCGGGCGCCTACCGGCTCTGAGGACACGG
>CAYNNS010000108.1:0-9758 GCA_964398345.1 uncultured Gemmatimonas sp.
ACCTGGAACGTGAACGGCATCCGCGCTCGCGAGAGCCAGTTCGTCGAATGGGTGCGCCGGGACGCGCCGGACGTCGTCTGCCTTCAGGAGCTCAAGGCCACCCCCGAGCAGCTCGGTGAGTCGCTCACGATGCTCCCCGAGTACTGGAGCTACTGGCACGGCGGACCCAAGGGATATAGTGGCGTCTCGCTCCACCTTCGCAAGGACCGCTTCCCCACGCGTCCCGAGTTCGGCCATCCGGATCTCGACTTCGAGTACCGGTTCGTGCACGCCCGGGTGACGGGCGGGCTGGTGCTCGCCAGCGTTTACGTGCCCAACGGTGGCAAGGACTTCCCTGCCAAGCTCGCGTTTCTGGAGCGGCTGATCGAGTGGACGGCGCGGCTGCACGCCTCGGGCCGCGAACTGATTCTCTGCGGCGACATGAACATCGCACGGAGCGAGATGGACGTGCACCCGAAGGAGCGGAAGCCGAATGCCATCGGCCAGCTACCCGAGGAGCGGGTGCTGCTCGAGCGCTTGCTCGGGGAGCACCTGGTGGACGTCGGGCGTACCCTGGACCCCGGCAACGAGAACCTCTTCACCTGGTGGGCGCCCTGGCGGAACCTGCGCGCCCGCAACATCGGCTGGCGGCTGGACTACGTGCTCGCCTCCAAAGCCATCGCGGCCCGGGCGACGAACTGCGTGGTGCTGGCTGAGGTGGGGACCAGCGACCACGCGCCCGTCGTCATGACCGCCTGAGCGTCACTTCGGAAAGATCGAGGGAAACACGATATTGGTCGTGAAGATGCAGCGATCGTTGTGCCCGCACTCGGGCACGATGATCGCCTGATGCTTCGCGCCGAGCGAATCGGTCACGTACTTGAAGAAGGCTTCGCCCCGGGCGCGGCGAGTCGGCCCCTGCGCCATCGCCGCGGGGGAGGAATCGAAGCCGCCGAGCGGCAGCACGTCGACCTGGCCCAGGAGATAGGTGGTCGGCCGCTCCGCGAGTTGTTTGCGCAGCTGTGCCGCGTCCATCCCCGCCGTGTAGCCCGCGAAGTCGGTCAGGCCCATGGGCCACTGGTTGTAGCCCGCCACCTTGGTCGAATCGAACGCCCCATAGCTGAACTGGGTGTGGACTTTCTCCCCGTTGTCTCCCAGCGACTCCTTGTAGGCATCGGCCGGATTGGCGTCGCCCTCGGGCAGCGGACGGGTCGCGACCGGCCAGGCGTAGCTCGAAGGATTCGCGACGACGTAGCTGATCTGCACACCCAGCTTGTCGTGCAGCTTGTTCACCATGGCATAGCGCGTGGCGACCTGGCCGCCCGCGGAGTGCCCCGCGAGGACGACGCGGGTGAGGTTGGGAAAGGTCTTCTTGTTGGCGAGCGTGCGCAGCAGCTCGTCGAGAAAATCGAAGGAGGTGATGCCGGCGTTGGAGGGCGACACACCCCCGGAGCGCCAGCTGTTGCGGCCGTTGGGCCAGACGATCTCGTTGGGCTCGGGCTTGTCGGGAGCAGCGATGAGCCGCGGCGCGAGGACGATGGTGTTGTCGAGCGCGCCGGCGAGGAACGCCGCCGCCATCGCGGTCTCGAAGTAGTGGTCGGCGTTGCGGCCGGCGCCGTGGACCATGACCAGGGCCCGGGTGATCGCCGGGTTAGGCTTGTCGAGCGCATAGCTGGCGTACGCCATGGAGCGGCCGGGCCCGCCGCCCAGGGTCACCCATTGCTCACACGCGGTCGTCGCGGTGGTACAGGGACGCGCGGGCGGTGCGGAATTCGGGGCGAACAGGGCGAGCGGGGCGAGCAGGGCCGGGAGCAACGGACGCATAGGTCAACCGGGTCTGGAGGGAAGGTGCGGACCCGGACAAGATAAGGCTCCTCAGCGCACCTGCCACTCCCGTTCGGGCTCGTCACGCCGGGCCAGCAGTCGCTCGGTGAAATCGAGCCGCTCCTGCAAATCGGTCAGCTCTTTTCTGAGCTCGTTGACTTCGGTGAACAGCGTTTCGACGGCTTCGCTGCCTTCGACGCGCGCGCTGTCCGCCAGACCGGTCCGGAGCTTGAGCGCCCAGCCCCCGAAGACCAGGCCCAGCATGAGGTGCGCCGCGGCGTGCGCCGGCTCGGAGGCGGTGAAGGGAACCCACAGGAGATTCACCGCGCTCAGCACGAAGGCGATCGGGAACCAGACCGGGCGTCGCAGAGCCATGTTCAGCGGACCCACACACCCTTGACGAGCAACCCGGGGAGCGGCAGGCCAGCAACGAGCAGCGCCGAGCCGATGACTCCCGGCCAGGCAAGCGGGACCGGGATCCGCCTCGAGTGAAGCAGGAGATAGGAGAACGCCGTACTGCCGAGCGCGAAGAATGTCGCCGCAATCAGCGGGGTCCACTCCGGGAGGCGGAGCACCAGCAAACCCGGCGAGGCGGGCATCGGCCTGAGCGTCGTGCCCTATTCGGACCGCATCGTGATCGCGGGATCGACCCGGGAGGCGCGCAGCGCGGGAATCCAGCACGCCGCGGTTCCGATCGCGGCCATCAGCACCGCCACGGTTCCGAAGGTGACCGGATCGCGCGGGGCGACGCCGAAGAGCAGCCCGCGAATGAGCCCGGTGGTGAAGAAGGCGCCGAGGACGCCGGCGCCCAGACCAAAGAGGAGCAGAGTTCCGCCCTCGCGCAGGATCATCCGCTGCACCCGCCCGCCGTCGGCGCCGAGGCTCATGCGGATGCCGATCTCGTTGGTGCGGCCGCTGACCGAGAACGCCAGTACCCCGGCGATCCCTACCGCCGCGATCAGCAGGGCGAGCAGGCCAAATGAGGACACCAGCTCCGCGTTGAGCCGCCGAGGCGCGATGCTCTCGGCCTTGATCTGCGTCACGGTGAGAACATTCTCGACCGGAGAGGTCGGCGCGTTACGCCGGGCAATGCGGGTGGCGGTCCCGGCGAGGCTCGCGAGGTCGCCGTCGGCGCGAATCACGACGCCGCCGCCGATGGCAAACATCTGGGTATAGGGCTGGAACACCGCCAGGCGCGGCGGCGCGTCGAGCCCGCCGTCCTGGGTGTTCCCGACCACCCCGACGATCGTGCGCCACTCGTCCGAGAGCATTCCTTTGACGACTTTGAGAATCTCCCCGGTCCAGGCGATGCGCTTCCCGATCGGATCTTCGTGCGGGAAGAACTTGTCGACGAAACGCTGATTCACGATCACCACCCTGGCGGAGCTGTCGCGATCGGTCAGCTGGAACTCGCGGCCCTTGAGCAGCGGGATCCCCGCGGCCCGGAAGTAATCGGGATCGGCGGTGCGCAGCTCGGCGCTGGGGAGCGCTTCGCCGACGGCCAGGGGCTTGCCCTCGGCCTGGACGTTGAAGCTCAGCATCGAAGCCCGGAGCGGCACCGTTCCGCCGAGACCCACCACCTTGACGCCCGGCAGGGCCAGCAGCTCGCCCCGGATGCGCGCATAGCTGGCTCTGGCCTCGAGCTCGGCCTCGGGGTTGAAGCGTCCCACGCCGAGGATCGGAACCTGCAGGGTGAGGACCTGCTCGGTTTGCAGGCCGGTAGCGACCTCGGAGAGCCGGAGCATGGTGCGGGTGAGTAACCCGGCGCCGGACAGCAGCACCACCGATACCGCCACCTGCGCCACGACCAGGGCCCGCTGCAGGCGGTGCTTGTGCGAGCCGCCGCTCAGCCGCCGGCCCCCCGCGGCCAGCCAGGCCGCGAGGGTGCCTTCGCGGGGCAGCGTCGCGACGAAGGAAAGCAGCAGCGCCAGCAGCAGCGCGAGGGAGAGCGCGAAACCGAGCACCATGCCGTCGAGCCGGATTTCAGCGGCCCGGGGCGAATAACGCGCGGCGAGCGAGGTCAGCAGTCCGACGCCCCCGACAGCCAGCACGATTCCTAACCCGCAACCGACCAGGCTCAGCACCAGGTTCTCGGCCAGCAGCAGCCGCCGCAGCCGGCCCACGCCCGCGCCGAGCGCCGCCCGCGCGACCAGCTCGTGGGAGCGGTTGACCCCGCGCATCAGCGTGAGATTGGTCACGTTGGCAGCGGCGATAATGAGGACGAAGGCGGCAGCCGCCATCAGCAGCCCGAGCGTGAGCCGGGCGCGCTGGCCGAGCGCCTCCTTGAACGGAATCAGCGCGACCTGATAGTGCGCGGCGGGATCGTAGCTCTCGGGATGCTCGCGCTGCGCCCGTGCGTCGATCGTCGCGATCTGGGTGCGCGCCTGCGGCAGCGTCGCCCCGGGTGCGAGCCGCGCGACGACCTCGGTCATGCGGTGCGAGCGGTTGGTGACCATGAAGGCGCTGAGGTGATGCGGGCTGATCACCATGTTCATGAAGCCGTCGACCCGCTGCGGAAAGAACGGCGCCGGCTGCAGCACGCCGATGATGGTCGCCGAGCCTGCCTCGGTGCGGATCTGGCGCCCCACTACCGCGGAATCACCGCCGTACCGCTTCATCCAGAAGTCGTGCGACAGCACCAGCACCGCCGGCACCCCGGTCCCGTCATCACTCGGCACGGTGAGCCGGCCGACTACCGGCGCGAGCCCCATGACCTCGAAGAAGTTTCCGGTCACCAGGCCGAGGTCGATGCGGACTGCCTCATCCCCCAGCATGGTGAGGGAAATCGGCGAGTACTCGGCGATGCCGCCGAAGGCCTTGGCGCCGGCGCGCAGATCGCGGATCTCCGGCACCGAGAAGAGGACGTTGTTCCCGCCAGGCCCGTCGAAGGAATGGCGCAGGTAGATCAGCCGGTCGCCCTGCTTGTTCGGCAAGGGCTTGAGCAGTACGCCGCGCACGACGCTGAAGATTGCCGTGTTCGCCCCGATGCCGAGCGCGAGCGTCAGCACGGTCACAAGCGTGAAGCCAGGGCTGTGGCGCAACGCCCGGACCGCGTAGCGAAGGTCGGCCGCGAGATTCTCGAGCCAGGGCAGCCCGCGCTGGTCGCGGACCGCTTCGGCGCCCTGGGTGACGCCGCCCGATGCGAGCCGGGCGCGACGGCGCGCCTCGTCCGGATCCACGCCGCGCCGGATGTACTCGGCGGCTTCCAGGTCCAGATGGTTCTCCAGCTCGGCGCGGAGCTCGGCGTCGTGGCGGTGTCCGGTGAACACGCCGGCAAGTCGGGTGAAGGCACGCCGAAGGAAGCTCATGGGGTCTCCCGTCCGGGCGAGAGGAAGGCGGCAATCAGGTCGGCGGTGCGGTGCCATTCCCGGGCCTCGCGTGCCAGCAGCTTCCGGCCGGCGGGCTTCAGGGAATAGAACTTGGCCCGGCGGTTGTTCTCGGACTGGCGCCACTCCGCCTTGATGGCACCCTCCTGCTCGAGCTTGAGGAGGGCGGGGTAGAGCGTGCCGTAATTGAGGCTGATGCGGTGCTTGCTGGTCTCCTCGATGCGCCGGGCGATGCCGTAGCCGTGCAGCGGCCCGAGCACCTCGAGGGTCTTGAGGATCATGAGGGCGAGGGTGCCCTGCTTGACGTCCTGTTTTTCGGCCATGGCTCCTATGGGTTCCCGATATATGGGTTACCCATAGAACGACGCGGGCGGCCGTTTGGTTTCAGGGGGGGGAAATCGGACCGCGAGCGCCGCTTCCCGCCACGAGCTGGAGGGTGAAGAAGGTCGTGCCAGTGCCCGCGACCTGGCCGTTGTTGACCTCGGCTCTGACGTCGAGGCGATACTGCACCCCGGCTTCCAGCGCGACGGCCGCCGCGACGGTGGTCGCGTTTGAGGGCCGCTGACCGTAGGAGACGGGGTCGCGAATCGGGTTCTTCTTGTCGGTCGCCTGGATCTCCCAGACGATCGCGTTGGTGCCGGTGCGGATCACCGTGAGGTCGGTGATTCCACAGAGCCCCGTCCAGTGGAATCTGGGCACCGCGCCGGGCTCGACGCTCAAGGTGATCGGGCCGTAACACGCCGGCTCGACGGGATCGGAGCACCCGGCGAGGCTCAGCGCGCTCGCCAGCAGCAGGAGCTCAGCCTTCGAGCTGCTCATCGCCGCCGAATACCAGGATGTAGCCATTGGGGTCCTGCACCTCGAATTCCCAGTCCTTATATGGCTGTCGCTTGAGGGGCTGCTTGATGAAGGGTTTGGTCTTGAGGCTCTCGTACAGGCCGTGCACCCCATTCATCCGGAAGTACACGTCCCACACCCCAGCGGACCCCCGCGAGCTGTACAGATCGGGCTTCTGATAATCGGGCAGCCTGAGCAGCATCAGCTCCGCATTGTCGCGCCACAGGCTGGCATACCCCGATGGCGGCTCGGGTGGAAAGCTCCCGGCGAGCGTGAAGCCCAGCTCGGAAACGTACCAGCGCACCGTGTGATCCACATCTGACACCAGCAGCGTCGGGACCGCGGAGCGGATGCGTGTCTCAGGCGCGTTTGGCACGCTTGGGCTCCAGCAGCTCTTTCGGCGCCTGCGTGCGCCACGCTTCGGTAATCAGGGGTCGCAGCTCTCGCGCGCTGACTTCGGCCAGCCGCACCAGCACCGCGGGGAAGCCGTCGTAGTGTGGCTCGGTGAAGAAGGTGGTGGAATTCGACGCGATCAGGAAATCTTTGTCGTACAGACTTGCCGTGCGCACCGCGAGCACCTTGGGCTGCGGCACTCGCGGTTTCTTCGGATGGATCCGCTCCATCCATACCCAGGCGAATCCCTTCGGCTTGCCTTTGACGCGGACCGAAAAGGCAAAACGACCCTCCACCTCTTCTGCGCCCGGAAGGGAAAGTGCGATGCGTCGCACATCGGCCTGCGTTGCCATGTTATCCGTGCTCCGCGTGGTCTCGACGTTTAGGGCGACCCCGTTTTGAGCTGGCGCTGGTACTCCGCCTCGTCGTAGTGTCCCTTCGATTCGGCGATGCGGCCTTCGGAGCTCAAGGTCCACTCTTCGTATCCGCTGAGGTGCACGGCCTTGCCGGTGCCGCCGGGGCCGGTGTTGGTGCCGGTCCAGGTCCAGTGAAAGACCGCGTGCGCGCCGCTCCCCACTACCGAATCCAGCTTCACCACCATGTCCGGGAATCCCGTCATGAAGCTCCCGGCGGTGGCGCTGATAGCGGGGCGCCCGACCGACGGCGTGCCGCCATTGACGCTGAGGGAGCCATTCTCGCTGTAGAGAGCGGCGAGCGTGTCGGGATTCTGGCTGCTCCACGCCGCGGCGTAGCGCGTCGCAAAGGCGATGAGCTGGGAGTGATTCATGTACGTGCTCCTCGTCGCGCAGGCCGTTGGCGCGAGTAACGCCCAGCCGAGCCGGAAGGTGACCCGCCGATTCATGGCAGCTGTCGAGGCTCTTCGTGGCGGGTGGCGAGCAGTCGTTCGGTGAAATCTACGCGCTCCTCCAGCTCGTTGATCCGCTGGTTCAGGTGATCGAGCTCGGCGAGCCGGGCCTGCACCTCCTCGAGCGCCGGGCCTTCTCCCGAGGTCCTCAGCTGAGATTGCCGGAGTTTGTGGTTCACCAGGCGTATGGCCACGATGCCCGCGACCACAAAGGAAATGAGCGCACCGATGCCGAACACCGGCCAGAGGACTTCGCCTGGGAGCACGAACCGCATCCGTCCGCCCTCGTGTGAGTTGGCTGAGTCTATGGCCCGGCCTACGAACTCGCCAGGCAGGAGTTTCGGGCTAGGGGCTCGCCTCCCCACTGCAGCGGTAGTTGTAGTGCGGGCCCATCACCGCTTCGGGAAAATCCAGCGCCCCGATCTCTCGCTCGCCCGGCCGCAAGACGCGGGTCGCCGTGTGGGTGAACGCCGGTCCCGTGTCGGGCACGATCTCGGCGACAAGGCGCACCGAGCCGTGGCCTTGGGAGACTTCCTGCCCGCACTCCGCGCATTTCATCAGAGCCATTCGGGCCTATCCCTTTCGCTCGGTCATTGATGCGGCTCCGCCAGGAAGGCCCGCAGCCGCTCGAACAGCTGTTGCCGCGAGTAAGGCTGCGTGACTTCGCTCAGCGCTGCGAAGAAGCTTGGCGCGGAGCTTTCCAGCAGCCGGCGATGCACCGCTTCGCCGAACTGCGCCGCGAGAAAGGCCATGAAGCTGGCGCCGCCGTTGTAATCGTCCGCGATGCCGAGCTCGGGATTGCAGCAGGTGAAGGCGCCCGGGTGGCTCCGCGCCCACTCGAAGAGGTGCTGCGCGGTCTGCGTGCGATTCCGCTCGGTGGTATGAAAGATGGCATCGTACTCCTGCAGCCCCTGCACGAACCAGTTGGGGGCGCCGTAGTAGCGCCAGCCGCCGGTGCGCCGTCCATTCTGCACTTCGTAGTGCGCGATCGGGATGTACTCGGACATCAGGATCTTGGCGTGGTAGCTGGAATCGTTCTTGGGCAGCCCGAGGCTGGAAACCGCGGTCGTCGTGCGCATCGCTTCGGAGGACGGCGCCAGCACTTCGATTTTGCCGACGCTGTCTCCCGGCGCCCGCGCGGTGCAGCAGGTGTTCCGGGCCCGGTTGACGTCGATCGTCGCCGTCGGGGCCGGCAACAGGTAGATGCTCAGGTAGTAGTGGACCGGCTCGACGCCGTACTTCTCGCGCATGACCCGCTCGTCGGCGTCGGCCCAGCCCCGCACCAGGGGTACATCCGCTTCCGAGCCAGGCTGGTAGAGAATGGCGTAGTGGGCAAAGCGCGCCTCCTGCCAGGGTGACTGGACCTGGACGGCGGCAATCCCGCAGAGGCCGGCCATGGCGAGTACCGCAAGTGTGCGTGTCAGGCGGGTCCCCGTATCGCGCGGCGATACCACCCGCAGTCGATGGTGTGATCGTTGACCACGCCGACCGCCTGCATATAGGCGTAGCAGATGGTGCTGCCCACGAAGCGGAAGCCCCGCGCCTTGAGGTCCCGGCTCAGCGCGTCCGATGCCGGCGTACTGCTGGGGATGTCCTTATAGCTCCGGCGGCGATTGATTTGCGGTTTGCCTCCCAGCCGTCCCCAGAGATAGCGGTCGAAGCTCCCGAATTCCCGTTGGACGCCGAGGAACGCGCGTGCGTTGCTCAGCGTGCTCGTGATTTTGAGCCGATTCCTCACGATGCCGGAGTCCTGGAGCAATCGCGCCACTCGGGCCGGGGTAAAACGGGCCACCCTGGCGGGATCGAATCCGGCAAAGGCCTCACGGTAGGCATCGCGCTTTTTCAGGATGGTCTCCCAGCTCAGCCCGGCCTGTGCTCCCTCGAGAATCAGGAACTCGAAGAGCACGCGGTCATCATGAACGGGAACACCCCACTCGGCATCGTGATAGGCGATGCCGAGTGGGGTGCGGGCCCAGGCACAGCGGCGTTCCGCGGGCACTCAGGGTCAGGGCTTCGGCGCGGCCACCAGCAGGGGAGCTTCCTCGGTCAGCCGATAAGGATGACCCGTACACGTCACGGCCGGATTGGTCGACGCAAACACTCCCAGCGGATTGGTCTTGTAGAGCCACACGTGGAGATCGTAGTGGGTCAGGTCCATCGGGATGAGCGGCGGGTGACCCATCATCGGACCGTCGAAGGGGTGGCCCCACAGGGTGGGGCGGGCCTTGACGCCGGTGGCGAGCGGGATGAACCACTCCGCGGCCACCAGCTTGAGCTTGTCGCCCGCCGGCTCGTAGATCAGGACTTGGGGCTTGCCGGGATCGGCGGTGGGGCCGACCGCCGCCGGATTGAGGAAGTGAACTCCCATGCCTCCCGGCTTGTAGGGCACGTGTCCGGCAGCGCCGGGCTTTTCGATCACCACGCACCCCAGCCTCGAGTAGTAGCCGTCGTGGATGGCGACGTTCGGATCCTCGTACGTCCTGAGGGCCGCGCGCTACGCCGACAGATCCGGTTCGGGCCGCTTTCTCCTCGCC
>CAYNNS010000109.1:0-9600 GCA_964398345.1 uncultured Gemmatimonas sp.
CTCAAGCTCACCCCCGCCGCCACGGACTTCCTGGTCAAGAACGGCTACGACAGGACCTTCGGGGCGCGCCCGCTCAAGCGGGCGATCAAGCGCTACATCGAGGATCCGCTGAGCGAGAAGATTCTGACCGGTGAGTTCATTCGCGGTGACGAGATCGAAGTCGATGTCTCGCCCGAGGGGGACAAGCTGACCTTCCGCGCGCTCACGGGTTCCCGGGCGTGAGCTAGTCTGGACCCGTGGGGTGGAGGGGGAGGGTCTCCTCCCTCCTCCTCCCTCCCTCCTCCCTCAGATGCCTCGTCTCCCGTTGATTCTGCCGCTGCTGCTCGGCGCGCTGCCGCGAGCCGGTATCCTGCACGCCCAGGAACCCGTCACTCCCATCATCGACAGCATCGCGGTGAACGGCGCGGTGCGCAACAGTCCCCAGCAGATCATTTCCTTCTCGGGCCTATCGGTCGGCCAGCCCGCGACCTATCGCTCGATCCAGCGCTCGATCCAGGCCCTGTTCGTCACCGGCCAGTTCGACGATGTCCGGGTCGACCAGCGCCGGACCGGCGACAAGCTGCTCCTGCTCCTCGTCGTCAAAGAGCGGCCGCTGCTGCAGAAATGGACGCTGAAGGGTGTCCCCGATGAGGATATCGGGAGCATGCGCCGCAAGATCAATTTGCCCGAGGGTCGCGCACTCGACCGGGCCGCGCTGCAGCGGTCCGTTCATGCGATCGACTCGACCTACCGGAAGCGCGGCTACTACGCGGTCCACGTCAAGGTGACCGAGCTGCCCCAGGACAACAACCAGACCCGGGTGATCTTCGATGTCTCGCCCGGACCGCGCGTCGTGGTGAGCCAGGTCGAAATCGAGGGGAACAGCTCGTTCAAGGACAAGGACATCGTCAAGGGCATGGCCACCAAGCCCGAGGGCTTCTGGTGGTTCCGCAAGGGTGAGTACAGTGAGGAGCGGGTCGAAGACGACATGCGCAACGCGATCCCCAGCTGGTACGCCGACCGCGGCCACGTCGACCTCCGCGTCCTGAGCGACACGCTGATTGCCGACAGCGTTCCCGGCAAGGCGATCGTCCGCGTCAAGCTGGATGAAGGCGAAGCCTACAAGGTGGGTCACTTCGAGGTGTCGGGGAACCGGCGCTTCTCGACTGAGGAGGTCAGCACCCTCTTTCCGTTCGGGAAAGAAGTCCAGGCGGGCGACGGCAAGGATGTCAACGAGCCTTTCAGCCGCAGCGCCTGGGCCTCCGCGACCGACAAGCTCACGAACGTGTACCAGAACAACGGCTACATCACGTCGAGCATCGCACCCGAGGAAAACCGCCGCACCGCCTCCGACGGCACCCACTACGTCGATCTCAAGTGGAACATTCGGGAAGGCCAGCCCGCGACGATCAACCGCATCATCATCCTGGGCAACGACGTCACCCACGAGCGGGTGATTCGCGAAGCCATCGTGATGCTGCCGGGGCAGACCTTCAGTCGCGACGCGCTGGTGCGTTCGTACCAGAACGTTTCGAACCTGAACTTCTTCCAGCAGCCCATGCCGGCCCCGACCGTAGACCCCGCCGAAAATGGCGTGGACGTCGATGTCATGTTCCGGGTCACGGAAAAGCGCACCGGCAACATCAACTTCGGCGCTTCGGTGGGGCAGGGAGTCGGCGTGGGCGGTTTCATCGGGCTCGAAGAGCCGAACCTTTTCGGGCGCGCCAAGCGCGGCAAGCTGCAGTGGCAGTTCGGCCGCAACATCAACGACTTCAACCTCAGCTACACCGACCCGGCCGTGCTCGAGAGCCGGATCTCGGCGACGACCTCGCTGTTCAATTCGCGGCGGCGCTACACCATCGGTGACCTCGGCCGCCAGCGCCAGCGCGGCTTTCAGAACCAGGTCGGTTTCCCGCTGTTCGGCTCGCGCTACACCCGGGTTTACACCACGTGGGGACTCCAGCAGATCAAATACAGCGACGCCGCCGCCGACCTGAGCGTCGCCTTTGCCTGCGACAACTGTACCCGCTCCTCGGTGGGCGCGAGCATCGCGCGCGACACCCGCATCGGCCTGCCGTTCCCCGTCGCCGGCTCCTCGGTGAGCATCGGGGGGGAGCAGAACGGGGGCCTTCTCGGCGGCACGGGGAACTACCAGAAGATCGATCTCGAAGGCCGCTGGTATGTCCCGCTCGGCCGCGCCGGGGGCGGCGATCAGTTCGGCGGCGGCATCCAGTTCACCCTGGGCCTCACCGCCAAGTCGGGCTTCATCATGGGCAGCACGGGGCCGTTCTACACCGAGCTCTACTCCATGGGGGGCGTGCAGTACGGCATTCCGCTCCGCGGTTACGACGAATTCGCCATTACCCCGAACGGGTTCGATCCGCGCGCCGGCGGGTCGCAGGCGCGCCCGGAATCCTTCGGGAAGGCCTACGCGGCCTTCACGCTGGAAGCGGGCGCCCGGATCAGCCAGGCGCTCTATGCCGACGTGTTCACCGACGCGGGCAACGTGTACCGCCGGGCCCGTGAGTACAATCCGACGCGGCTGTTCCGCAGCATCGGCGTCGGTGTCGCGGTGATCTCTCCACTGGGGCCGCTCGGGCTCGACCTGGGCTATGGCCTCGACAAGTTCGATACGTTTGGCAAACCCAAACCCGGCTGGCAGCTGCATTTCCGGCTGGGCAACTTCTTCTGAGTCGGAGGAATTGAGCATGATCGCCGTCGTTCGCAGGCTCGCCCTGGGCCTTGCCATCGTGATGCTGTCCGGCGCTTCGCGGCTGGCCGCACAACAGCCGCTGTCGCCGCCGGCCGGGTCCGGGGGCGCCCTCCGGGTCGCGTTCGTAAAGGCGCGCTCGGTACTGCAGAACATGCCGGGTTATGCCAAGGCCGAGAGCCTCTACGCCAAGGATGCGCAGACCGCCCAGGCCGAGGCCGACCGGATGCAGGCCGCCTGGGACTCCACGGTGGCCGCGTACCAGCAGTCCTCCGCCATGTTGTCGGCTTCCGCCAAAGCCGCTCGGGAAAAGATCCTCAATGCCCAGCAGGACACCCTGCGCAGTAAGCTGCAAGCGATCAAGGAGCGGGTCGACGCCCGGGAGCGCGAGCTGCTCACGCCGATGCAGACCCGGCTCCAGGCGATCATCGACGGCGTCCGGGCCGAAGGCAACTACGCGCTGGTGATCGACCTCGACAACCCGTATTCGCAGAACATCGTGTCCTACGACAAGTCGTTGGACATTACCGATCGGGTGGTGCGGCGGCTGACCCAAAGCAACTGAGCGTGCCGGGAGTCCGCGCGCCGGTATCGCTCACCCTCCAGGCGGTCGCCGAGCTCGTGGGTGGCCGCCCGGTCGGCAACGGAGCTCGCCTGTTGTCCGCCGTCGGTTCCCTGGAGGGGGCCGACGGCGAAACCCTTTCGCTGCTGAGCTCCGGCCGCTACCTCGACGTGTTTGCCCGCTCCAGCGCCGGCGCGGTGCTGCTCGCCGCGGAGCACGCCGCCGCCCGGCCCGGTCCCGAGGACCGCGTCATCGTCGCCGACCCGCAGCAGGCGATGGCCCGGGTCGTGGCCGCGATGTTCCCCGCAGCCGGGGCAGGAGGGTCCATCGACCCGACGGCCCGGCTCGGCCACGGGGTACAGCTGGGAAGCCGGGTTAGGCTCGGCCCCGGCGTCGTTCTGGAAGCGGGGGTGAGCGTCGGGGACGACTCCGTGCTCGACGCCCACGTCGTGTGTCTGGCCGGCACCCGGATCGGACGCCGCTGCAGCATCAAGCCCGGCGTGGTGCTCGGCGGCGCCGGCTTCGGCTACGTCGCGGGCTCCCGCGGCGCCGAGCGCATCCCCCACGTCGGGGGCTGCGTGCTCGGAGACGACGTCGAGGTGGGGTCGAACAGCTGCATCGACCGCGGCAGCATCGACGACACGGTGATCGGCAACGGCTGCAAGCTCGACAACCTGGTCCACGTCGGCCACAACGCCCGGCTCGGCGCGGGCTGCCTCGTCATGGGCGGCAGCGTCATCGCCGGCAGCGCCGATATCGGAGACGGCGTGATCATCGCCGGACACGCGGCGGTCGGCGGTCACTTCCGGGTGGGCCATCGGGCCCGGATCGGTGCCAAAGCGGGCGTGATTTCGGCCGTGCCCGACGCGACCGACGTCAGCGGCTTTCCGGCCCGACCCCACCGCGAGTTTCTCCGGGCCCAGGCCGCGCTCTATCGGCTCGCCAGAATCACGGGTGAGCTCGAGGCGCTGGTGCGCGAGCGCGGCCGTGGCTAGGCGCACGCTCGCCGGCGAGGCAACGCTCACCGGCATCGGCCTCCACACCGGGGTTCAGGTGCGGCTCACCTGCGGTCCCTCGGGCGCCGGGCAGGGGATCCGCTTCCGCCGGCTCGACCTCCCCGATCACGGCGATGTCGTCGTGGGAGTGGACCGGGTGCTCGATACGGAGCGCCGTACCGTCCTCGGTGAAGGCGAGTGTCGGATCGAGACCGTAGAGCACGTGCTGGCCGCTGTGGCGGCGCTCGAGCTCGATGATGTGCTCATCGAGCTGGATGGCCCCGAGCCCCCCATCTGCGACGGCTCTTTTGCCCCTTACTTCGAGCTGCTCCAGCGTGCCGGACCCTGTGAAGGGCCGGGCCAGCCGGTCACCTTCACGGTGAAGGCTCCCTTCGAGCTGCGGGAAGGGGGCGCCAGCTATCGCGTCTCTCCCGCGCCCGCGCTCAAGCTGAGCACCACGATCGAATGGCAGCATCCCCTCATCGGCAGCCAGAGCGGGTCCTGGGACCTCTCCGCTGAGGTGTTTCGCCGCGAGCTTGCCTCGGCACGAACGTTCGGTTTTACCCGCGAAGTGGAGCAGCTCAGGAGCCGCGGGATGCTGAAAGGCGGGTCGCTCGATTCGGCGGTGGTACTCTCGGACACGGCGGTGGTGGGTAACAGCCTGCGCTGGCCCGACGAGTTCGTTCGGCACAAGACGGGTGATATTCTAGGAGACCTCGCGCTGGTGGGCGGCCGGGTCCGGGCCCACGTCGTTTCCACCCGGCCGAGCCATCAGGGCAATGTTGCGGTTGCGAAGGCCATCGTTCGGACCACCGCTCCCAGGGGAGGCCGGATGCTCGACATCGAGCGGATCATGGAGGTGCTCCCGCACCGTTATCCGATTCTGCTGGTGGATCGGATCCTCGAGCTCACGCCGCGCAAGCGCGTCGTCGGCATCAAGAACGTGACGATCAATGAGCCCTTCTTCCAGGGTCACTTCCCGGGACACCCCATCATGCCGGGCGTGCTCATCATCGAGTCGATGGCCCAGGTGGGCGGCATGCTGCTCATGGACGAGCTCACGGAACCGCCGCCCAAGGTCGTCTATTTCATGGCGCTCGATAACGTCAAGTTCCGCAAGCCCGTGGTGCCCGGTGACCAGCTGCGCTCCGAGGTGGAGATTCTCCAGTTGCGGGGCCGCAACTGCCGCCTGAAGGGTGTGGCCTTCGTCGACGGCCAGGTCGTCGCCGAGGCCGAAATGCTCGCGCGAGTGGTGGATGCCGAGCGGTAGCATTCATCCGACCGCCATCATCGACCCCGCGGCCCGGCTGGCTCCCGGGGTCAGCGTGGGACCCTACGCCATCGTCGGCGCGGGGGTCACGGTCGGCGCCGGCTGCAGCCTCGGTCCCCATGCGACGCTCGAGCGCAACGTGCGGCTCGGCGATGGCGTTCGGGTGGGGCAGGGCAGCATCCTCGGCGGCGATCCCCAGGACCTCAAATACCGCGGCGAAGAAACCTGGGTGGAAGTGGGCGCGGGGAGCGTGATCCGGGAGTACTGCACCGTCAACCGGGGGACGGCACAATCCGGAGTAACCCGCATCGGAGCGGGCGCCTACCTGATGAGCTACGTGCACGTCGCCCACGATTGCCGCATCGGCGACGGCGCCATCCTCTCGAACTGCGTGCAGCTCGCCGGCCACGTCACCATCCACGACCGCGCCAATCTCTCGGGCCTGGTCGCGGTGCACCAGTTCGTCAGCATCGGAAGCTATGCCTTCGTCGGCGGGTTATCGCGGGTCACCCAGGACATTCCCCCCTACGTGATGGCGGTCGGAAACCCCGTCGAGCTGTTCGGGCTCAACAGCGTCGGCCTGCAGCGGGCGGGGTTCCCGAGCGAGACCATCGCGACGCTGAAGCGGCTCTATCGCTTCTGCTTCAATTCGGAGCTCAGCGTCGCCCAGGCGATGGAGCGCGCGCGGCTCGAGCTCCCCGCCCTCCCCGAGGTGGAGCACTTTCTCGAATTCCTGGCCAAGTCCGAGCGCGGAGTCCCCGCGTAGCTCCCCGCATCTTCCTGTCCGCCGGCGAGCCCTCGGGCGATCTGCACGGGGGACCCCTGATTGCCGCGCTGCGGAGCCGCCTGCCCGGAGTGACGCTCGAGGCGCTCGGCGGGCCGGCCATCGCCGCTGCTGGCGCCAGCGTGCGCTTTCCGCTCGAGCGGTACGCGGTCATGGGGGTAGTGGAGGTATTCGCCGGGCTGCCGCGCCACTGGCGCCTGCTGCGGCGTCTGGAGCGGGAGCTGCGAGCCGGGCGGTACGATCTGATGGTGCTGATCGACTACCCTGGCTTCAACCTGCGACTCGCCGAAGCGGCGCAGCGGTCGGGTGTTCGGGTGCTCTATTACATCGCCCCGAAGTACTGGGCTTCGGGTACCGGGCGGGTTCCCCGGCTCGGTCGCGCCGTGAACCGGCTCGCGGCGATCCTGCCGTTCGAGCCCGAGTTCTTCGCTCGCTACGGGGTCACCGCCGAATTCGTCGGCCATCCGTTGCTCGACCAGCCGGCGCCGCCAAGCCGCGCCGCGGCGCGGCGGCGACTGGGCATCGCCGACGGCGAGCGCGTCCTGGCGCTGTTTCCCGGCAGTCGCGCCCAGGAGCTAACCCGCATGTGGCCGGCCTTTCGCGACGCGGCCCGCCTGCTGCAGGCCGCCGGGGCCTGTGGCCGGGTGCTGGTTGCGGCGCGGCCGGGAGCGCATTACGCGGGCGCCGACGGCTGGGTGCTCCCCCCGGGCGACCCTGCTACGATTCTGGCCGCCGCCGACGCGGCGCTGGTGAAATCGGGGACCGCGACCCTGGAGGCGGCCCTGGCGGAGGTTCCCATGGTCGTCGCCTACCGGCTGCACCCGCTGACGGCGATCCTGGCGCGCCGGGCCCTCACCGTGCCGTGGATCAGCCTGGTGAATCTGATCGCGGGGCGCGGCGTGGTGGCAGAGCTCACCCAGGACGGCGCGACGCCCTCGGCACTGGCGGCGGCCGTCACGCCGCTGTTCGACCCCGACGGCAGTGCCGCCCGCTCCCAGCGCGCGGCCTTTCGCGAGCTCCGTCAGCAACTGGGAGAGCCCGGTGCCGCGCGTCGGGTTGCAGAAATGGCCGCGGAACTCCTGCGGTGAACCTGTCGGCCGGATTCGTCGCCGGGCTGGCGGGGCCGTTGCTCAACCTGCTCGGCCGCTCCTGGAGAGTCACGGTCACCGGTGCGGAGCCCTGGCGCGCGCTGGCGGATCAGGGCAAGCCCTACGTGCTGCTCTGCTGGCACGACGCGCTGTTCCCCTTGCTCTGGTGGCACCGCCGGCTCGGTATCACGATCGTCGTCAGTGAGGCGAGAGAAGGCCGCTACCTGGCGGCCTATGCCCGGCGGCTCGGTTATGGGGAATCCCGTGGCTCGAGCACTCGGGGCGGGGTGCGCGCGCTGCTGGGCGCCGTGCGGGCGCTGCGCGCCGGTGGTGCGGTGGCCTTTACCCCGGACGGTCCCCGCGGACCGCGGCGGGTCTTCAAGGACGGCGCCTTGCTTGCCGCGCAGCGCGGCGGGGCTCCGGTCATCGCGGTACACGCGGGAACTCCGCGAGCCTGGCGGCTCGGGTCCTGGGATCGCATGCTGGTGCCCAGACCGTTCGCGCGGGTGCGGATTGCCTATGGCCTGCCGGTCGAGATCCCTCCCGGCAACGCCCAACTCGTCGCAGCGCGGCAGCAGGTGCTCGCGCAGCTCGCTCACGCGGTGCGGGAGGTGCGATGGGACGCAGAGGCGACACCCACCGGCTGATGCGCTGGCTCTGGACCAGCCGGCGGATCGATGCCCGGCTGGTGCGGGTTGCGCTGCTGCCCCTCGCGGGACTCTGGAAAGCCGCCGTGAGCGTTCGCAATGCCGCCTTCGATCGCGGCTGGATCGCCGCGCAAGAGCTCCCCTTGCCGGCGATCGCGGTGGGCAACCTTACCGTGGGCGGGTCAGGCAAGACCCCGATCGCGAGCTGGATCGCCGCGCACTATGTCGCGCGCGGCATCGTGCCCGGGATCCTGCTGTCGGGATACGGGCGCGATGAGATCCTGGTGCACCGCGAACGGGTGCCCGAAGCCCGGGTCGTGGCCAATCCCGATCGCGTTGCCGCGGGAGTCCAGGCCCAAGCGGAAGGCGCCGCCGTCCTGGTGTTGGATGACGCGTTCCAGCTCCGTCAGGTCTGGCGCGAGTTCAACATCGCCCTGGTGAGCGCGGAGACCTCGCGTGCGGTGTCCTGGCCGCTGCCCGCGGGTCCCTGGCGCGAGGGCGTCGCCGCGCTGGGCCGCGCCAGCGCTCTGATCGTGACCCGGAAGCGAGCCGCTGCCCCTGTCGCGGCCGATCTGGCCGCGCGGCTGGGGTCCCTGGTGCGCGGCCCCACCGCCATTGTCCACCTTGGCGTACAGCGCTATGAGGGGCTGCTGAGCGGCACCCGTTTTGGAGCGGAGACCTTGCAGGGACGCCGCGTTGTCGCGGCCGCGGCGATCGCCGACCCCGACGCGTTCATCGCGCAGACCAAGGCCACTGGGGCGCAGGTTCAGGTCGCCACCTGGCGGGATCACTACGAGTTCCGGGATCAGGACCTCGCGTGGCTCGCGAAAGCGGCTCGAAAGGCCGATTACCTGGTGGTGACCCAGAAGGATGCCGTCAAGCTGCGGGACCGCTGGCCCGCGAGCGTTCCCGAGCCGCTCGTCGCGGTGCTCGACCTGAGCTGGGAAGCCGGCGAAGCCGAGCTGCGTGCGGCCCTCGACGCCATCGTCACTCCGGTGGAGCGGCTGTAACTTGAGGTGTCGTCTTTAGCCTGGAGCTGAGCCTTGACTGACTTCACCATGACGCACCCCGCCGTCCGGGGTACGATCCGCCCAGAAAAGGACACCTTCCTCGGGGCGGAAAACCCCTTTGAATCCATGATGGCGCGGTTTGACGAAGCGGCTCACCACCTCGATCTCGAGCCCGGTCTGCGCAAGGTGCTCCGCCATCCCGAAAAGCAGCTCATCGTCGCAGTGCCGATCCAGCGGGACAATGGCGACGTCGAGGTCTTCACCGGCTACCGCGTACTGTATAACACCGCGCGGGGTCCCGCCAAGGGAGGCATCCGCTTCGACATGCAGGTCACCCTCGACGAGGTGAAGGCCCTCGCCGCCTGGATGACCTGGAAATGCGCGGTAGTGAATCTGCCGTTCGGTGGGTCCAAGGGCGGCGTCGTCTGCGATCCCAGCAACATGTCCATCGGCGAGCTGGAGCGCCTGACCCGGCGCTACACCTCCGGCATCATCGACATGCTCGGCCCCGACTCGGACGTGCCCGCTCCGGACGTGAATACCAACGAGCGCGTG
>CAYNNS010000110.1:0-4553 GCA_964398345.1 uncultured Gemmatimonas sp.
CGCGTCGTGGTCAAACCCTTCGTCGATCCCAAGAAGGAGATCCCGAAGGCATGAGTCAGGGCGGCACCTTCCACCAGACCGCGACCACCTACCGCCAGGGTTCCCTTTCCCTGGCGCGCGAGTACTACGTCTCCGCCGAGATCTTCGCCGAGGAGCGGGAGAAGATCTTCGCCACCCAATGGAATTGCGTGGGCCGCGCCGACCGGCTGGCGCAACCCGGTGCCTGGTTCCTCGCGACGGTCGCGGAAGATTCGCTGATCGTGCTGCGCGACCGGCAAGGTGTGCTGCGTGCCTTCTTCAACGTCTGCCGGCACCGCGGCACCCGGCTCTGTGAGGCCCAGGAAGGCCGCTTTTCCGAAACCATTCAGTGCCCCTACCACGCCTGGACCTACGGGACCGATGGCCGGCTGCTCGGCGCCCCGCACATGCAGGACGTCGAGGATTTCGATCCCGCCGAGTATCCGCTGCACGCCGCCGCCGTGGCGGAGTGGGAAGGGTTCCTCTTCGTCAACATCGCGGGGGAGCCGGTGCCCTTTGCGGAGGCATGGGCGCCGATGCTGGGCCGGCTCTCGCGCTTCGGGCTGGCGGCCCTGACCGTCGGGCACCGGGTGAGCTACGAGGTCCGGGCCCACTGGAAGCTCGTCTTCGAGAACTTTTCGGAGTGCCTCCACTGCCCGATGATCCACCCCGAGCTCAACGCGGTGCTGCCCTATCGCAGCGGCGCCAACGATCTCGTGGAAGGGCCCTTTCTGGGCGGCTACATGGAGATCATGGCGCCGAACCAGAGCGCCACGCTGAGCGGCAGAGCCTGCGGGGTTCCGTTGAGCGGCGGGCTCAGCGCGGGAGACCGGGCTCGGGGCTATTACTACTCGCTGCAGCCGAATCTGCTGCTCAGCATTCATCCCGACTACGCGAACTACTACCTCGTCACCCCGGTGAGTCAGGGGCTAACCCGCGTGGAATCGGAGTGGCTCTTCCACCCGGACAACCGCGGCCATCCCGCCTTCAATCCCGGCGATGCGATCGATTTCTGGGATGTGACCAACCGCCAGGACTGGCACATCGTCGAACGCAGCCAGCTGGGCATCGCGTCGCGACGTTATGTGCCGGGACCCTACTCCGCCCGGGAAAGCATTCCCGCCGCCTGGGACGCAGCCTACCTGCGCCTGATGGGGCGCTAGGTCTTACCAGCGACCGCCCGCCGATTTATTCTAGGATCATGAGTCAGGAGCCCGAATACCTCCAGCGGCTGCGGCGCGCCCAGCAGGAGAGTCAGGCAAAGTCCGGCAAGCCCGCCGCGGTGGCGCGTCCCGACCCCGCGACCCCGGTCTACAGCTCCCAGGAGCAGGAGACCCTGCGCTGGGCCCGGGGTCTGGCCGGTGCCACCGAGCTGCGCTCGATTCGGAACCTCTCCGGGGCCCGTTTTGCCGTGCTGGTGCGCCTGCAGAGCGCGAGCGGGATGCGGTTTCTTTCCGTGGAAGGGCTGCCGAGCCGCGAGGCGCTCCGCGAGCGCGTCAAACCCGGCGCCACCGTGGGCGAGGAAGTCCTCGGTGCGTACGAGGTGAAAGGGGGCAGACCCGTGACCATCGCCGTCGACGCCGGCCAGGTCGTGCTCAAGATCGGAGCGCCCCGTCCCGGTGCGAATCCCGTGAGCCCCGAGCAGATGCTGCGCCGCGCGGCTACCCAAGCCGAGCTGCGCGCCAAGACCCGGGCCAACCGGGGGCGGGAGCGCTGAAGTCAGGGCAGCTTGGCGCGGACCTCCACTTCATACACCAGCACCGTGTTAGGGGGCACGTTGTCCCGCCCCTCCGCCCCGAACGCCAGGCCGGGCGGCAGAATCACTTTGCGCTTGCCGCCCGCCCGCATGCCCGGGAGCGCCGCGTCGATGCCGGCCAGGACGTCTCCCGCCCCCACCCGGATCCCGGTGACCGCACTGTCCACCTTGCCGCCGTTCGGCATCCAGCCCTGATACCCGATCTCGACCGAGTCTCCTGGGGCAATCTCATCCCCGCTGCCGGAGGTGACGTCGCTGTAGAGGACTCCGGCCGGAAGCTTGGCCATTTCGCTGAGGTCGATCTGCAGGTCGGCGGCGTACTCCAGCATTTCCGGGATGGTATCCGGTGGCGGCGTTCCCGGCTGCACCGCCTTGCGCAGCGCTTCGAGCCCCGACTTTCCCGAGCCGCAGCCAAGCACAACGCCGAGCAATACGGCACTCAGAATCCGGATCTGGCGACGCTGCCTCATTGGATGCATTTTCGCTGACCTCGCTCCCCCTGATCCGGGGACGAAGCAGACCAATCGTTCCACAGTGGAACCCAAGAGCTAACTCCCTCGAAGGATGGCGCTCAATGCGTACTGCTGTCTGGTTGCGTTTCCCGCTGCTGCTCCTCGCCGGTGGAGCTTGCGCGAAGAAGGAGAATGCACCGGAGCCGGCCCCTCCTGCCGCCGCTGCTCCACCCACGGTTCACGTGACGGCTACCGACTATGCGTTTCAGGCCCCCGACACGTTGCCGGCGGGGCTGACTTCGTTTCACCTGATGAACGAGGGCAAGGAGCCGCACCACCTCGTCATGATGAAGCTGGCCGAGGGTCAGACCGCCGCTGACCTCGCGAAGCTCGACCCGAAAGCGCCGGTTCCCGCGAACCTCGTGCTGCTCGGCGGTCCCAATCCGGCCGGTCCTTCGGGAGCCGCCGAGGCGACCATAAACTTGAAGCCCGGACGTTACGCGATGTACTGCATGATCCCCGCGCCCGACGGACAGCCCCACCTGATGAAGGGCATGGTGCGCGAGCTAGTCGTCATTCCGGCCCAGACGACCGTTGCGGAGCCGGCCGCCGACGACACCCTCAAGCTCACGGATTACAGCTTCGAGTTCTCCAAGCCGTTGAGTGGTGGTCACCACGTGCTGAGGGTCGAGGACGCGGGAGCCCAGCCACACGAGTTCGTGATCGTCAAGCTCGAGCCCGGCAAGACCGTCGCGCAGTTTGTGCAGTGGACCGAAAAGATGCAGGGTCCGCCCCCCGGTAGCTTCCTCGGCGGGGTGTCACCGATGAGCGCAGGTGAAGCAAGCTTCATTACGCTCGATCTCAGTCCCGGCGAGTACGGATTGATCTGCTTCTTTCCCGACTCCAAGGACATGAAGCCCCACTTCATGCACGGTATGATGAAGCAGGTCAACGTGATGTAAAGTTCGCTCCGGCTGGCGGCGCTGGGTAAGTTGCCCGGCGCTCTTGTCCGGTGGCGGCTCCGGGTGCAAGTTCCAACTATTGTGGCTGGGACGGATTCCCCACGTTTCGCCGATTCGAGACACCTAGGAAGAACTTGAAAGTTGCAGCGATCAGCTTCCCGAACCGGGACTACACCGGTTTCGCGGAAGAAGTGAAGACGAAAGTCGCCGAGTATTTCGATTCTCGGGGCTTGAGCCGTAACGCCACGCCGGGCATGGTCGCCAAGACCATTCTGCTGCTGGCGATGACGTTCATTCCCTACGGCCTGGCGCTGAGCAACCGCTTTGCGCCGCTCACGATGCTGGGGTTTGCGGTGGTGATGGGAATCGGATTGGCGGGCATCGGTTTCGCCATCTCGCACGATGCGCTGCACGGTGCCTACTCGGCTAACCCGCGCATCAACAGCCTGCTCGGCCGCACCTTCGACTTGCTCGGCGCGAACGGCTACATGTGGAAGATCACCCACAACGTCATTCACCACACCTACACGAATATCGACGGCGTCGATGAGGACCTCACGGTCTCGCCGCTGCTGCGGCTCTCTCCAGGCGCGCCGCTGCTCAGGGTCCACCGCTTTCAGCACCTCTACGGACTCGCGGCATACTCGATGTCGACGATCTTCTGGGTCTTCGTCAAGGACTTCAAGTATTTCTTCAAGAGAGACCTCGGTCCTTACAAGGACAAGAAGCACCCCCGCGAGGAATGGGTGAATCTCTTCGTCTCCAAGCTCGTGTATTACGGCTGGGCCATCGTGATTCCGCTGCTGGTGCTGAACACCCCCTGGTGGCAGTTCGCGATTGGCTTCCTGGTCATGCACATGACGGCCGGGTTCATTCTCGGCGTGGTCTTTCAGCTCGCTCACGTGGTGGAGGGGCCGGGGTATCCGGTGCCGGACCAGGAAGGGCGAATGGAGGATGCCTGGCTGGTGCATGAGATGGAGACCACGGCCAACTTTGCGCGCTCGAATCGGCTGGTGAGCTGGTACGTCGGAGGGCTCAACTTCCAGATCGAGCATCACCTCTTTCCGAAAACCTGCAGCATCCATTACCCGGCGATCAGCCCCATCGTCAAGGACACCGCGCGGAAATACGGCGTCCCCTACTACGACCAGCCGACGATGCGCTCCGCGGTTCGGTCGCACCTCAACATGCTGCGGAAGCTGGGCCCGGAAGCATGGCGCGCCCGGGCCGCGGCGGCGGTGGTGGCTACGCCACTCCCGTCTTGATCGCCTCGAGCACCTTCTCCGCAAACAAGTCGATCTCGTCCGGCGTCGTGTAGACGTTCGGCGTGATCCGGAGCCCGGTGAATTCCGGGTGCCCGATGTA
>CAYNNS010000110.1:4653-9575 GCA_964398345.1 uncultured Gemmatimonas sp.
GGTGAAGGGGAATTGCGCGTAGGAGTGCGCCCCGTCGACGAATACCTCGATGCCCAGCGGCCGCGCGACCGCCATGAGCTCCTTCACCGGCATGATCTGCCCGGTGAGGTTGGTGATGTGGGTGACCTCGATGACCTTGGTGCGCGAAGTGATCGCCGCCTTGAACTGGTCGACCAGATACTGCTGGGAGGGCGGCGGAACCTTGAACGAGATCTCCTTCAGGACGATGCCCTCCCGGCGCACCCGTTGCCGCCAGGTGGTCAGCATACGCCCGTAATTCTGGTTGCTGACGATGACCTCGTCGCCGGGCTTGAGGTCCAGCCCCAGAATCATGATTTCGTTGGCTTCCGAAGCGTTCCGGGTGATCGCCATCTCCTCGGGATCGCAGCCGAAATCCTTGGCCAGGTCGCGCCGCACGCTCTCGATGCGTGGCTCGAGCACCCGCCACATGTGATCGACCGGGAGCTCATTGCTGAACTTGAGGTCCCGGATCATCTGGTCGAGCACGTGGGTCGGCGCCGGCGAGCAGCCGCCGTTGTTGAGGTTGACCATGGTGCGATCGACGTCGAAAGCCCGCTGGATTTCCGTCCAGTACGCCTCGTCGTCCGCCAGGGCGTCCGGGGGACGGGGTCCGGCGATCTCGGTCGCCCGCACCACCCGGCTGATGGCGTGATCCCGGAACACGGGGAGTGTGGCTCCGGTACCGGCGAGGGCGGCGAGGAAGGAGCGGCGGGTAGCCATGCGGCCTCCACGGGATGGGCGGGACAGGCAGCTAATAGTTCCGACTCGGGCAGGGGAGCGCAAGGTCTCTGGGGAGGGTCGGGAATTTGACGCTCCCGCCGTCGCGGCGCTGTCGCCGGCAATCCGCGGTCTCGCGGCCACGCATGCGGTCCGGCTGCGACGGCAAGCGGGTTATTTCCGCGACGGCGCATCCTGCCCGGAATTCGCCGCTGGTGCCGGCTCCGCCGCCGGGTAGATTGGGGCATTCCCTGAGCAGCGCACAGCGGCACGCGACCTGCGACCCACGGCGTGTGCGCCGGATTCTGGCCGGTGGCCGTGCGTCGGGAGTGCGCGGCATAACCCCCTCGCAATCAAGACATTCGAACGTTGCTGCAAGCCACTGCAGACGGCTGGACTCGCATCCAGGTAGCCGCAAAGCGCCGTGGGCTGCTCCTCGCCCTCGCGCTTGGCTCCGCCGCGGCTTGCAGTCCGGGCGATACGCTCGAGGGCGGGCTGGGACCCTCGCCCGGGGCCACCCTCTCGGTTGCCATTGACGGGTTGCCCCCGGGATCCAGCGCCTCCGTCGACCTCTCCAGCGCGCAGGGCTATCAGCGCAGCCTCAGCGAATCGGCACAGCTCACCCAGCTCGCCGCCGGGAGTTACCTCCTGACGGCGCGGGAAATTGTGGTGGGTGGTGACCGCTACGTTCCCGCCCCGGAATCGCAGAGCGTTACCCTGAGCAAAGGCGCGACGCGCAGCGTGCACGTCGCCTATGTGCTGGCCACCGCCCGGCTGCGCATCGTGCTGGCCGGAGTGCCAGCGGGAATCACTCCCGCGTTGTCGCTCACCGGCCCCGGCGGCTTCCAGGAGTCGGTGAGCCAGTCCGTCGTACTGGCCGGACTCGTCCCCGGTGCCTATTCGCTGGTCGCGCCGGGTCTGATCGCCGGCGGGGATCGCTATCAGGCGCCAAGTGAGCTGACCCAGGTGGTGCTGCCCGCGCCGGACACGATCCCGGTGACGGCCACGATCACGTACACCATCGCCTCAGGGCGACTGGTGCTCCAGATCAGTGGCGCTCCCGAGCAGACCTCGCCCTCGGTACACGTCACCGGGCCTGGCCTCGATCGTTTCATCTCCGAGCGCGATACGCTCTTCGGGCTCGCTCCTGCGGTGTACAACGTCGCCGCGGCCAACCTGGTGAGTTCTGGCGCGACCTACGCGCCGGTTCCCGGGGAGTTCTCGGTCGCGGTGAGCGCCGATCCGGTCCCCACCGTGGCGCACATCGCCTACGCTCTGACCACCGGAGCGCTGCAGGTGACGGCCACCGGTCTTCCGGCGGGCGCCCCGGCGAACCTCAGCGTGATCGGGCCGGCTGGATTTGCCCGGGCGCTGACCGGCACCGAGCTCCTCGTCGGCCTGGCGCCCGGGAGCTACACCATTGCCGCGGGGAACGTCACGGTTCAGGGTGCGCTCTACCTGCCGACTCCCAGCCTCCAGACCAGGCTCGTGGCCGCGGGCCCGGCAGCCGAGCCGGTCACGGTCGGCTACGCGCCGGCCAGCGCCAGTCTCAGCATCAGCGTGGCGGGCCTTCCCGGCGGAACCCCGGCGAGCCTCAGCCTCACGGGGCCGGGCGGGTATGCCGCCGCGTTGACGGGGTCGCAGGCGCTGAGCGGGTTAGTCGCGGGGTCCTACCACCTCAGTGTCGCGCCCGTGAGCGCCGGGGGTTTCGCCTACGCGGCGCAGCCCGCCACGCAGGACCTCGTCCTCAGCCCCGGTCAGTCCGGAGCGCTCGCCGTGACCTACGCGGCGGTCACCGGCTCGCTCGGCATCACGATTGCCGGGCTGCCGGGCAGCGTGGCAGCGGCGGTGACGGTGAGCGGGCCCGCGGGCTATCTGCAGAATCTCAGCGCCTCCCAGACCCTGACCGCACTCGCTCCCGGCAGCTACGGCATCAGCGCGGCGGGGGTGAGCGGCGGCGGCTTCAACTACGGCGCGACGCCGTCGAATCAATCCGTGACGGTCGTCGCGGGGACCACCGCCACGGTGTCCTTGAGCTACGCCGTGACCGGTGGAGGGCTCGACCTCACCATCAGCGGCGCCTACCTCACCCAGGCGGTGCAGCGCTTCGACGGCAGCGTCCCGCTCGTGGCGGGGCGGGATGCCTACCTCCGGGTGTTCGCGCTGGCCAATCAGGCCAATGCCGCGCAGCCCCAGGTGCGCGTGCGGCTCTACAGCGGGGCCGCGCTGCTGCAGACCTACACGCTCGCCGCACCGGCCGCCAGCGTCCCGCTGGCGAGCGACGAGAGCTCGCTGGCCAAATCGTGGAACGTGCTGGTGCCCGCCGCGCTGGTGCAGCCCGGCCTGCGGCTGCTCGCCGACGTCGATCCCGGCGGCGGCATTGCGGAGACCGACGAGAGCAACAATCAGTTTCCGGTTTCGGGCGTGCCCGCGAACGTGGACGTGCGGGCGCTGCCCAGCTTCGCGGTCCGGATGGTGCCGGTTCTGCAGCAGGCCAACGGCCTCCAGGGCGACGTGACCGCCGCCAACAAGGACGCCTTCCTCGCCGACCTCAAGCGCATGCTTCCGGTGGGTGCGTACGATGCGGACATCCGCGCGCCCTATACGACGACCGCCCCCGCGCTCCAGAGTAACGACGCCAACGCGGCGTGGGGAACCATTCTGGGCGAGCTGCTGGCCCTGCGCGCCGCCGATGCCAGCGCGCGGTACTACTACGGCGTGGTGAGGGTGAGCTACGGCGGCGGGGTAGCCGGGTTAGGGTACGTCGGCGGCACGGCCCACACCGCCATGGGCTGGGACTACTTCCCCAGCGCCGCCAACGTGATGGCCCACGAGCTGGGGCACAACCTGGGGCGCTGGCACGCCCCCTGTGGCGGCGCCGGATCTCCGGATCCTTCCTACCCCTACGCCGGAGGTCAGATCGGGGTGTGGGGCCTCGATGTCGCCACCCTCACGCTCAAAGCCCCGACCGCTCCCGATCTCATGGGCTACTGCGGACCCAACTGGGTGAGCGATTACAACTGGAGCGGCATGGTCGGCTTCCGGCAGGCCGGGCCCAACAACGCTCCCGACGCCGGATCCGGCGCTTCCGGTCTGCTCGTCTGGGGACGATTTGGCCCGGCGGGACTCGTGCTCGAGCCGGCCTTCGCCGTCGCGGCCGCTCCCGAGCTGCTCCCGCGTCCCGGTGCCGAACGCCTCGAGCTGCTCGGCGCCGACGGGTCGCTGTTGCGCAGCGTTCCCTTCGAGAGCACCGAAGTTGCCGACCTGCCCGGAGCCCCCGAGCGAGCCTTCGCCTTTGTCCTACCCCTGAGCGCCGGCGAGCAAGCGGCGGTGGCGGCGCTCCGGGTCAGGGTGCAGGGCAGGACCGCGATGAGCGGGTCCGCGGCGGCCGCGGATCCCAATCCCGCAGTGACCCGGGTCACTCCGCAGCAGATCGAGCTGCGCTGGGATGCGACCCGCTTCCCCGTCGTCCTGGTGCGCGATGCCGCGAGCCGCCAGGTTCTCTCTTTCGCGCGGGGTGGTGTGGCCCGGATCTGGAGTCGGGCGCAAGACTTCGAGCTGCAGTTCTCCAGCGGCGCCCGCCCGGTTTCCCGCGCGGCCCGAGTGCTGCGCTGAGCCGAATCGAGCGACGGCGCTTACATTGCGGTCCGTGTTGCCTCAATCCGCAGTAGGGTTTTCCTCCAGCGCTGTCCTCGTCACTGGCACCTCGACCGGAATTGGACGCGCCTGCGTTGCTCGGCTGATCGCCGAAGGGTGGAGTGTCTTCGCCGGAGTTCGTCGGCCGGAAGATGGGGAGCGGCTCGCGGCGGAGTTTCCCGACCGGCTGCGCTGGCTCGAGCTCGACGTCACCGATTCCGCGGAAATCGCCGCGGCCCTCGAGCAGGTGCGTGCGTCCGTGGGCTCCGCCGGGCTCCAGGGTCTCGTAAACAACGCCGGCGTTGCGGTGGGCGGGCCGCTCGAATTCGTCCCCGCCGCGCTGCTGCGGCGCCAGCTCGAGGTAAATGTGATCGGGTTGCACGCGGTCACTGTGGCGTTTCTGCCGCTGATCCGGCGGGGTCACGGCCGCATCGTGCACCTCGGATCCATCTCCGGAAGAATCGCCTCTCCTTTCATCGGTCCCTACACGGCATCGAAGCACGCGGTCGAGGGACTCACCGACTCGCTGCGACTCGAGCTCGCCCCGG
>CAYNNS010000111.1:0-9574 GCA_964398345.1 uncultured Gemmatimonas sp.
GCACCGAGGACGCGGGGCTCGTGAAGATCGACCTGCTCGGCAACCGCTCGCTCGCGGTGATCCGCGACGGTATCGCCGCGGTCCAGGCGCGCACCGGCGTGCAGCTCGATTACACCAGCGCGGACGCGGGCGAAGATCCCGCGACCCGCGCGCTGTTCCGCAGCGGCCGCACCATGGGCGTCTTCTACACCGAATCGCCCGCGTCGCGGCTGCTCTGCGAAAAGAGCCGAGCCGAAGCCTTCGAGCTGCTGGTGCTCAACACCAGCATCATCCGCCCCGCCTCGAACCGCTTCATCCGGATCTACCTGGAGCGGCTGCATGGCTCCCCGTACGCGCCGCTCGACCCCTGCCTGCGCGACACCCTGGCGGAGACCTTCGGTGTGATGGTGTACCAGGAAGACGTGGTGAACGTCTGCGCCCGCTTCGCGGGGATGCCCCTCGCCACGGGCGACGGGCTGCGTAAGGCGCTCTCCAAGAAGCGCCCGGTCAAAGCGCTGGGCGCGTACGCGGAAGAGTTCTTCCAGGGCGCCGCGCGCCTGGGCCGCAACCTCGAGGTCGCCAAACAGGTGTGGGAGATGGTGATGAGCTTTGCGGGTTACAGCTTCTGCAAGGGCCACTCCTGCTCCTATATCCAGGTCGCGCAGCAGTCGTGCTATCTCAAGGCCCATTACCCCGCCGAATTCTTCGCGGCGGTGCTCGCCAACGGCGGCGGGTTCTACGCGCCGTTCGCGTACATCGCCGAAGCCCGCCGCGCCGGACTCACGATCCTGTCACCCGACATCAACGCCAGCGAATTCCGCACCACCGGGAGCGGCAACGCCATCCGGATCGGGTTCCAGTTCATCAAAGGGCTTTCGGCTGAAGGGGTGGAGCGGATACTTGGCGGACGGGCGGACCGGCGGACCGGCGGACTCGGTCTCGGTTCTTTCGACCGCCAGACCGCCCGACCGCCAGACCGCCCGTCCTTGAGCCCTTCCGATCTCCGGCTACTGATCAAAGTCGGCGCGCTCGATTCCATCTCGAATGGAATGACCCGACCCCAAATGCTCTGGGAAACCGACCGCCTGGCCGCCCGACCGCCTGACCGCCTGGAAGCAGGGCAGTTACTGCCCCTCAGCCCCTCCGCCCCTCCTCCCCTCTTGGAGTACTCCGCCGAACGCCGACGGAAAACCGAGTACGAGCTGCTCGGCTTCGCCACCGACTGCCACCCGATGACGTTGTTTCGCGAGGAGTTGCAGCGTTACCCGGTCGTCGCCGCCACCGAGCTGCATCAGTACGTGGGGCGCCAGGTCCTGTGCGCCGGTATGCTCACCACCGCCAAGCCCGTGCACACGGTCAAGGACGAGCCGATGCAGTTCGCCACCTTCGACGATGGCTCGGGACTCATCGAAACGGTACTCTTTCCCGAGGTGCATCGCCGCCGCGGCCACGTGCTCTTCGACCCCGGACCCTTCCTGCTGCGCGGCAAGGTCGAAGAGGAATTCGGCGCAGTGACGCTGACGGTCACGAACGTGGAACGGCTGGAACGCCTGGGGCAGCGAGCACAGGTACACCAGACACCTAGGAGCCACCCATGGAAATCCTCCTGATCGTTGTCATCGCCCTCGTCGCGCTGGCCGGGCTGCTCTTCCTGATCGGCTCCGCCCTGCCGCGGAGCCATCGCGCCTCCAGCCGCATCACCCTGCAGCAGCCACCGGATCGGGTATGGGAGGTGATCCGAGATCCCACGGCCCTCGTGGGAACCTGGAAGGACCTGAAGAGCTCGCAGCGGGCTGCGGACGCGGCCGGCAGAGAAGTGTGGGAGCAGAATGCGGGAGGCTGGCCCCTGCGGCTCATCGTCGAGGAAGCCATCGCTCCGAGCCGCCTCGTCACCCGGATCGATGCCGCGCCCGACGCCGCCTTCGGCGGCACCTGGACCTATCAGCTCGAGGCCGCGGCAAGCGGAACCCGACTCACGGTCACCGAGGATGGGTATGTTTCCAACCCCCTGTTTCGCGTCATGATGCAGGTGATGGGAGTGCACCGCACGGCCGACGGTTACCTTCGTGCCCTCGGCGCGAAGCTGGGCGAGACGGTGCAGCCGACGCATGTGAACTGACGTTCTTGCTCCCGCTTCCGGCAGCGTGCATGTTCTGCAGGATGTTCGCCTTGGGGTTGCTCTCTCTGCTCGCGCTCGCCGGTTGCCGCAGCGATACCACCAGTCCCGGCACCGCAGGGCTCAAGCTGCTGCAGGTAGCCGGCGGGCTCGATTTTCCGCTCTACCTCACGGCTCCCCCGGGTGACAACGCCCGCCTTTTCGTGGTCGAGAAGACCGGCCGGATTCGCCTCATCAAGGACGGCAGCGTCGTCAGCACGCCGTTCCTCGACCTGCACGCCAAGGTCTCCAACGGGAGCGAGCAGGGCCTGCTCGGCCTCGCCTTCCCTGCCGACTATGCCGCCAACCCCCGCTTCGTGGTGAATTACACCAACACGAGCGGCGACACCCGGGTTTCGCTGTTTCGTGTCTCCAGCAATCCCGACGTTGCCGACGCGGCGAGCGAGGTGGTGCTCTTCGCGATCGCGCAGCCGTTTTCCAATCACAACGGCGGCATGGTGACCTTCGGCCCCGACGGCAAGCTCTACATCGGCATGGGTGACGGCGGGTCCGGGGGAGATCCCAACGGCAACGGCCAGAATCGCAACACCCTCCTCGCCAAGCTGCTGCGGATCGATGTGAGCGCGAGCGGCCAGGTCTCCATCCCCGGCGACAACCCCTTCGTCGGACAGAGCGGCGCGCGGCCGGAAATCTGGGCCTATGGACTCCGCAATCCCTGGCGCTTCGGCTTCGATCGCCAGACGCACGACTTGTACATCGCCGACGTGGGACAGAACGCCCACGAAGAAATCGACGTCGCCACCAGCGCTACCCAGTTCGGCAAGGGTCTCGACTTCGGCTGGAACCGCATGGAAGGCGCCGCGTGCTACAGTCCGGCCTCGGGCTGCGACAAGAGCGGGCTGACCCTGCCGGTCCTCGACTACGACCACTCGCAAGGCTGCTCGGTGACCGGTGGCTACGTCTACCGTGGCACTGCCGTCCCGGCGGCCCAGGGACTCTATTTCTATGCGGACTACTGCGAGGGATGGGTGCGGAGCTTCCGCCTGAGCAACGGTTCCGCCACCGACCAGCGCGACTGGACCGGCTTGCGGCCCGGCGGTCAGATCACCAGCTTCGGCGAGGACGCCCGGGGTGAGCTCTACGTTATGATCTCTTCGGGCAAGCTGTTCCGCATCGTCGCGGCAGAGCCGTAGCGCACGCGTCTCAGGTCTTCGGAGATATTCCAGGGATGGACCCCACCGGGACGACCCCAAGCCTCGCGACCGCAGGAAGCTGGCGGCAGCGAACCTGGGATGAGCTGCTGGCGCGGATCGAGGATCGCCAGGTCGTGCCGATCGTCGGGCCCGACCTGGTCGTCGTCGAGCGCCAGGGCACGCCGCTCACCCTCGAGGCCTACGTCGCCCTCGAGCTCGCGGAGCAGCTCGACCTCGCCGATCGGGTGGGCCCCACCCCGACGCTCAACGGCGTGATGTGCGGCTACTTCGAGAACCTTCCGTCCGGAGAGACCCGCACCACGCCCTACACGCTGATCCCGGAGATCCTGCGCCAGGCCCGCTTCACGCCACCCGAGCCGCTGCGCCAGCTCGCCGAGATCAGCGATTTCACGCTGTTCGTCACCACGACCTTCGATACCTTGCTCGCCGACGCGCTCAACCTGGTGCGGTTCGGCGGCGAAAAGGGCACCCAGTCGGTGGTCTACCGCTACAACAAGCGCGAGGATCTGAGCAGCACCGTCGCCGAACTGCGCGAGCGCCAGCAGCCCACGGTGTTCCACCTGCTGGGCCAGGTCTCCTCGTCGCCCACCTACGTGCTCACCGAGGAAGACCTGCTCGAGTTCCTCTACGCGCTGCAGTCGGCGGAGTACCGTCCCAAGAACCTCCTCGCCGAGCTGGCCGAGCATCACCTGCTGCTCATCGGCGAGCACTTCTCCGACTGGCTGGCCCGGCTCTTCCTCCGGACTACCAAGGGCCGCAAGCTCTCGCAATACCAGGACTACACCGAGGTGCTCGCCGATTCTCGTACCGCTCGTGAGGCGGGCCTCGTCACCTTTTTGAGCCACTTCAGCACCCACACCCGGATCTTCCCCGGCGGCGGCGCGGTGGAATTCACCGCCGAGCTGTACCGCCGCTGGCGCGAGCGCCATCCCGCGGTCGCTGCCTCCGCCCCCTCCCGGGCGCCGTTCGTCGCGCCGGCGCGGGAAATCCCCAAGCAGGCCGTCTTCCTGAGCTACGCGCGCGAGGACATCGAGGCGGTCAAGCGGCTCAAGAGTCTCCTGGAGAAAGCCGGGCTCCCGGTCTGGTTCGACATGGAGCAGATCAAGGGCGGGCAGGACTGGGAGCGCCGCATCGCCGAGAACGTGCGGAGCTGTGCGCTCTTCGTGCCGGTGATGTCGCAGCACACTGCAGCGCAGACCCGCGACGCCTACTTCAGGGTCGAATGGAACGGCGCCATCGAGCGCACCCTGCGGATGAAATCGGGTGAGGTCTTCATCGTCCCGGTCGTGGTGGACCAGCTCTCCCGGCAGGACGCGGCGGGCGAGTTCCCCGACAACCTGAAGCTCCACATCGAGCGCGCGGAGGGCGGTGAGCTCGGCGCCGATCCGCTGGCGCACCTGGCTGAGGAATACGCCCGCATCACCGGCGTAGCACGGGGCGACGGGCGATGAGTCCCCAAACGCTAGCGCCCGAACTGCAGGAGACCCCGGTCGTCAACGCCGAGAATCCCTGGCCCGGTCTGGCTCCGTTCGACGAGGCCCAGGCGCAGTACTTCTACGGCCGCGAGCGCGAAGTCGAAGACCTGTTCCGCCGGGTTAGGCTCAATCTGCTCAGCGTGCTTTATGGCCAGTCGGGCCTCGGCAAGACCTCGCTGGTGCGCGCCGCGCTGTTCCCCAAGCTGCGCGGCAACGGCATGCTGCCCGTGCCGATCCGGCTCGATTACACCGACGAGTCGCTCCCGGCGCGGAGCCAGATCTGGCAGGCCTTTGCCGCGGCGATGCAGCAGGCCGGCAAGCCCTCGCCGGCGCTGGCGGAAGACCAGACCCTCTGGGAGTACTTCCACCACCGTTCCCTGGAGCTCAGCCTGGTTCCCGTGCTGGTCTTCGACCAGTTCGAGGAGCTCTTCACGCTCGGCCCCGAGCGCAGCGGCGGCGCCGGGTTCGTGCGCGACTGCCTCGGCGAGCTGGCGGCGCTCATCGAGAACCGGCCGCCCGACCGCGTCGAGGCGCGCTTCAACCGCGAGCCGAAGCTCGTCGCGCAGTACGATTTCGCCCGCCGCGACTACCGGATGCTGGTGAGCCTGCGCGAGGACTACCTCGCGCACCTGCACGACCTCTCCGGCAAGATCCCCTCGATCACGCTGAACAACATGAGGCTCACGCCGCTCGACGGCAGCCGCGCGCTCGAGGCGGTGCAGCGGCCCGGCGGCAAGCTGGTCGCGGCGGGCGCGGCGGAGGCGATCGTGCGGGTGGTAGCGGGTGCGCGCGAGGAGCGTGCCGGCGGCCGGGTGGGGGCGCTGGGGATCACCGACGAGCACGAGCGCCGCGTCGAGGCCACGGCGCTCGACGAGCTGACGGTCGATCCCTCGCTGCTCAGCCTGCTCTGCCGGGAGCTGAATCAGAAGCGCCGGGACGAGCGCCAGGCCGCGATCACGCCCGAGCTCGTGGAGAAGAATCGCGAGAACATTCTCAACAACTTCTACGAGCGCTGCCTCGCTGGGCTGCCCGATGGTGTTCAGGTCTTCGTCGAGGAGGACCTGCTCACCGAGACCGGCTTCCGCGAAACCCTGAACGTCGACAACGCGGAATCCAAGCTGCGCCAGCACGGGGCGGATCCGCGGGCGCTGACGGGGCTGGTGAATCGGCGGCTGCTGCACTACGACCAGCGCGGCGCGAGCACGCGGGTCGAGCTGACCCACGACGTGCTGGCGCCGGTGGTGCGCCAGAGCCGGACGCTGCGACGCGAGCGGGAGGCGGTGCATGAAGCCGAGGCACGCAAGCGCCGGGAGCTCGAGGAGAGCGAGCGGGCGGCGCAGGCCGCGCGGGCCGAGGCCGAAACCAAGCTGCAGCGGAGCCGCCGCCAGCGGCGTGTCTCCGCGGCGATCGGGATGGTGATGGCGGCAGTCGCGGCGGTCGCCGTGCTGAAGACCGTTCAGGCCAATCAGGCAACGACTCGAGCCAATACCGCGTCAGACACCATCAAGGCGCAGAACGCCACGCTCAAGAACCAGAAGGATTCGTTGAACCGCACGAATCAGTTGATGGTGCAGCAGCAGGCGAAGCTGCAGAAGTCCACGAGAGATGAACAGGTGGCGCGTCAAGCGGCGGAGACAGCGCTCGCCAGCGCCAAGCGGGCGCGGGCCGTCTCCGACACCATGCTCGGCATCTTCTGCGTCTACTCGCTCAATCTGGTGAACACGCTGTACGACTCGACCGCGTCAAACGAGGACATGCTCGACGCCTCCAGCAACCTGCTCGACAAGACCGGCAATGCGATCGGGAAGATGATCGTGCTGAATCAACGCGACACCTGCTCCCACCGCCTCGACAGTCAGGAGAAGACCGTCGCGGCACAGGTCCAGTTCAACAAGGACAATCGAAATCCCACGTTGGTTGGAGCCCGCAAGGTCGATGGTGCGCGGGTCAAAGCCTATCTCGCGCTGCAGGCCCTGCGCGTCCTGGGCGACGGATACAGGGATACCGTGTCCAAGAGGATTGCCGCGGCAAATGGCATGAGTCTGACTTACCTGCTGTATCAGATTTCCCAGGTGGACGGAAGCGTTCGCGACTCGGTGATAAGCGCAGCCGCGCTCGGAATCCAGCTCGCCGGCCGCATCGAAGCGGCTCAGGATTCCGACGCAATTAACCGGCTCGCGCGGCTCCGGCATTATGCGGCGATCTCCCTCCTCGTCCTCGGCCACTACGACTCCACCAGGGCCACCCTGTCGCAAGCCTTCCGGGACATCGCACACGCCAAGGAGCGCCCCGATCAGGATCGCAACGAACTCGAGTTTACCGAGTCGCAGGTCTGGATGCGTCGAGGGGAAGTGGACAGCGCCCAACATCGCGTGGAGCCGGCTTTGGCGGCATTCGATTCAGCTGTGGTCGTGGCTCGCAAGCGACATCTCCGAATGCATCAGGTCGGCTCCCAGAAATGGCTGGCCATTGCCTGGCAGGCTCGTGCCGACATGGCACTCAACCTCGCCCGTCCTGCCGATGCGATCCGGCCCTATGACAGCAGTGCGGTCTACTGGGGGTTACGCGCTGCGCGAATGCTAACCCTTGATCGCCCACAGCCAGCCGAGCATGTCGACGCGCTCAAGTCGATCGTGTCGATCCGTACCAATCAGGCTCGGGCCTCACTGAGGATCGGCAGGTTCCTCGATGCGCTGCGATACGCCCAGCTCGGCATCGATAGTGCAGCCGCCCTCGTGGCCTATCAGAATACGCCCAGCAATCGGACCTACCTCGACGACCGCTATGATAGCGCTCTGAGCATTTTCGAGCTCGAAAGCACCCATACCCAGGCCGACAGCGCCTATGCCCTCTGGTTCCAGCGCGACTCTATCCGTGCAGCTAATCAAATGGCGCGCGTCCCGGTCGGCATTCCGCCCGCCGTGCGCACACTGGACCTGAGCATTGGGCAGATTATCAACCAGTTTTCGAGACGCTGGTCGCGCGATACGGTTCGCAAAGATCTTCCAACTAAGATGCGGCTCGTGGGGGAGATCCAGGTGCCCATCGGCCGGTACCGCGAGCGTGAAGTGTGGCTACATCGTGAGATCTACCGTCGCACCGCTTCCTCGGAAGCGCGTGATAGCCTGGCCATTGCGGTCGGCAATCTCGGCTGGTCTTACCTCGTCAGCGGACGCGCGAAGGAAAGCGCAGCGCTCTCGCAAGAAGGCTTTGAACTTGCGCCAGACCAACGCTACATGATCCCCAACTGGTTCAATGCGATACTACTCAGCGCACCCGACACCGAAGCGCAGATCTTCTTCACCCGCTTCGCCGGACAAGATGTCGAGAAGAACAACGGCAAAGACATTCGCTTTGAATGCGCTGTGCGGCGGGATCTCACAGTGCTGCTTGAGATCGGGACCGCGACACAAGCGCAGTTTGAGGCCGCCAAGCGACTGATCGACGCCTCGGCGCCTAACCTCTCGTGTGCCCGGCCCTGACTATCCCGACCGGGCGGAGCTAACGCGCCTCCGAGATGCGGTTCCGTCTCGAGTGCGCTTTGGGACCTCCTCCTGGAACTACCCCGGCTGGAAGGGTCTGGTCTACTCGCGCGATTACCCGGCGAGCGGCGCCGCCGCCCAGATGCTCGCCGAGTACGCCCGCTTTCCGCTCTTCTCGACTGTAGGGATCGACTCGAGCTTCTACGGCCCGCTGACCGAGAAACAGCTCGCGGGTTATGCCGCCGCCCTGCCCCCCGGCTTCCCCTGCCTCAGCAAAGTGTGGGACCGGATCACCGTCCACACCTTCAGCAGCCCGCGGGAAAAGACCCGGAGCGGCGAGCCCAACGCCGATTTCCTGAACGCCGAGCTCTTCCTGAGCGACGTGTGGGGGCCGCTCGAACGTTATTTCGCCGAGCACACCGGCCCGCTGGTCTTCGAGTTCCAGGCCATCGCACGCGCGGACAAGGTGAGCCCACAGCAGTTCGCCGACCGGCTGGACGCCTTCTTCGCGAAGCTGCCACGCGGCGGGCCCTGGGCGGTCGAGGTGCGCAACCCGGAGTTCCTCACACCGGCCTACTTCGCCGTGTTACGGGAGCACGAGGTGGCCCACGTGCTGAACTCCTGGACCCGGATGCCGACGATCGGGACGCAGCTCGAGCTCCCCGGCGTGCTGACCGCGGGCGTGCTGATCACCCGCGCGCTGCTCCGCCCCGGCGTCCGCTACGCCGAAGCGGTGGACGCGTTCCCGCCCTTCGACCGGATCCGGGACCCTAACCCGGACCTGCCCCACGACCTCGTGCGCGTGGTCGCAGCGGCGGAAGAGCTGCGGGTGCCCGCCTATATCCTGGTGAACAATCGTGCGGAGGGCAGCGCGCCGCTCACCATCGCGGCGGTCCTGCAGCAGCTCGCGACGCAGCGACTAGGCTGAGGCCCGGCGCCGCGCCGCACGCCGGAAACGGCGCCGTACCGGCTTGCGGCCCCGAAACGCCGCGGCGTGCGCCGACTGCGCCAGCCGGGTCAGCTGCGCGAGCTCGCTCTGGTAGGGGACCTCCACCCAGCCGTGCATCAGCGCCAGCCGCTCGGAAAAGAAGGGGCGCGCCAGCCCCGCGCGCAGCGTGTCGGTCCGCAGCGGCTCGGGCAGGCGGAGCACCAGCGCATCCGCGCCCAGCACCGCGAACATGCGCTCGCCCGAAAAGAACGCCTCCGTGCCGAAGAGCTTCTTCACGCGCACGGGGGCGAGGGTGGCGAGGGCGTCGCGCACGACGCCGGGACGGGGAGCGGTGACCATGGCGGCAGAGATGGTACCGC
>CAYNNS010000112.1:0-4572 GCA_964398345.1 uncultured Gemmatimonas sp.
AGCTTGATGATCTTGAACTCGTAGCTCTGGCCCAGCAGCTCGTCGATGTTGGGCACCCGGCGCAGCGCGATTTGAGACCCGGGCAGGAAGGCATCGACCCCCATCACGTTCACCACCACGCCGCCCTTGATCTTCTTCATCAGGGTGCCTTCGACCGGCTGATCGCTCTCGTAGGCGATGCGGATCTTTTCCCAGACCCGCATGAAGTCGGCCTTCTTCTTGGAGAGGACAACGGCGCCCTCCTGGTCCTCGAGGTGCTCGAGGAAGACCTCGACTTCATCGCCTTCCTTGGGCGCGTCCTTGAACTCGTCGAGCGGTACCGACCCCTCGGACTTGAACCCGACGTCGAGGATTACGGCGTTCTCGGTAACCCGCAGCACCTTCGACTTGACGATCTCGCCTTCGGCGATCGAGGCCATGGTGCCCTCGTACATCGAGAGCATCTTCTCGTAGTCCTCGGAGCTGTAGTTCTCGTCGAGCAGATCCTCGCGGACCCGGAGGCCGGTCGGCGTGGAATAGGGTTCGGCAGGAGTGGGCGTGGGAGTGGGAGTCATGGGAATAACCGCGGCTCTCTGCCGGGGGCTGGCGCCACCGGACGAAGGGTGAATCCCCGGAGGCCCAAGTACCCCCGGAGAGCGGGGCAAGATACCGAGGGCCTAGAGGCCGGGCAAGCTCCGCCGCACGAGCCGCACGATTTCTCCGACCGCCTCGGAAAAGTCCAGCTCGGTCGAGTCCACCAGCTCCGCGTCTTCGGCGCGCTCGAGCGGCGCCACCGGCCGCGTGCTGTCCTTGCGATCGCGCTCGGCGAGCGCCGCGGCCTCCCGCGCGATGGCGTCGGGTTCGGCCGTGAGCCCCTGCTGCAACAGCCTGCGGCGGGCGCGGGCTTCGGGGGTCGCGGTGAGGAAGATCTTTGCCGCCGCATCGGGAAAGACCGCGGTGCCGATATCCCTGCCGTCCAGAACGATGGGACGCGAACCCGCGGCGGCTTCGCGCAGCCGGGTGGTGACCCATTCCCGCACCGGCGGCCAGGCGTGCACTGTCGAAACCGCCTGATTCACCGCGTTCGAGCGCAGCAGCGGCTCGGCATCCCTGGCATCGAGAAACGGCACCAGGGCTCCGCCGGCTTCGCGCAGCTCGAGACTGCGCTGCTCGGCGCGCCGCACCACCTGGCTCTCGTCCCCCCCGTCTTCGAGGTAGACCACCGTCATGGCCCTGTAGAGCGCACCCGAGTCGAGATGCAGCGCGCCGAGCTCCCTCGCCACCGCCGCGGCGGTACTGGACTTCCCCGATGCGGCGGGGCCGTCGATGGCAATCACAGTCGGTCGGGCGGTCGGGCGGTCGGGCGGTCGGTTAGACACGGCGCAACACCGAGCTCAGGGTTGCCTCGAATCCAGGGAAGCTTACCGCGGCGCAGGCCAGGTCATCGATCCGGACCTTCGCTCCCGGCACAGCGCGCAGCACGGCAAAAGCCATCGCGATGCGATGGTCCGACTCGGTGCGCACAGTGCCCACGGGCGTCGTCTCGTGGCCTTCCACGAGCAGCGTATCGCCCTCGACCACCGCCTGGGTTCCGATCGCGCGGAGATTCGCCGCGAGGAGCCCCAGCCGGTCACTCTCCTTGACCCTGAGCTCGCCCACTTCGTGAAAGCGGGTGACCCCGGCCGCCCGCGAAGCCAGCACCGCGAGCATGGGAATCTCGTCGATGAGACCCGGGATCTCGCGCGCCGTCACGGTCGTGCTGCGCAGCACACCCGGCTCGACCTCGATGGCGCCGACCGGCTCGCCGCAGCGCTCCCCGTCCTGGACCAGCCGCACGCGGGCTCCCATCCGTTCGAGCACCTTCACGAAACCGATCCGGGTCGGGTTGAGCCCGACCCCTTCGATCCGGAGGCTGCCGGATTCGGCGAGCAAGGCCGCGCCGACGAGAAAAGCCGCCGAGGACGGATCGCCGGGGACCACGAGATCGAAGGACTCGAGCGATCCGGTCGGGGCGAAACGCACCCATCCCGTGTCGAATTCCTCGACCGTGTAACCACAGGAACGCAGCAGCCGCTCGGTGTGATCGCGGGATCGCCCACCCGGCTCGCGCAACGCTACTGGAACTCGGCCGGCCAGCCCGGCAAAGAGCAGACACCCCTTGATCTGGGCACTCGAGACCGGGAGCTCCCACTCCAGGTCCCGAAGGGGCCCACCATGGACCGTCAGCGGCAAGGTACTGGGCACAACCGGCCCGAATTGTGCACCCATCTGCGCGAGCGGATCGGTCACCCTTCGCATCGGCCGCTTTCGCAACGACCGGTCGCCGGTCAGCCGAGCCGTAAAGCTATGTGCTGCAAGGAGTCCCAGGGATAGGCGTGCCGTGGTTCCGGAGTTGCCGCAATCGAGCGTTTCTTGCGGGCTCCGGAAGCGCTTGCGCCCCTTTACAAGCACCTCGGCATTTGGCCGCAGCGGGGATACCAAAACCCCCAAGGCCCGTAGCAGCCCGGCGGTAGAGCGGGCGTCGAGTGAGGTCAGGGCGCCCCGAAGCCGGGATCGCCCCGGACTCAGGCCGGAGAGCAGGAGGAGCCGGTGGGTCAGGCTCTTGTCCCCCGGGACGGTGGTGGAGCCGAAAACGATCATCACGGTTGCTAGTTAGTTGTGGGAATTGTAGTTATACAGGTACCCCGGTCCAACGTTTCTCCATACAGGTGGCATGGCTTCTTCAGGTCCCGGCCGGAAGCAGTCCCCCGACCTTTGGCTCGCTCAGACCCTTCAGGACGCGGGCGTCCTGATCGCCACCCAGGCGGACGAGGTCCGCAAAGACGCGGACGGGGGCGAAGGGAATTCCGTGTGGAACCGCGCCGTCGAGCTTGGCTATACCAACGACGCCGCGATCGTGCAGACCCTGGCGGACCGGTTCAAGGTCAAGACGGCGGATCTCGAGGGCGCGGATCTCAGCGCCTCCGCTCTGCTGCCCGAATCCGTCGCCCGGAAGCATCGCGTGATTCCCCTCTCCGCCGACGACCGGACCATTACGCTCGCGACGGCCGACCCCCGCGACCTCGAGCTCGAAACCACGCTGGGGTTCGTCACGGGCCGGCGGGTTAACCTCCAGGTCGCCGCGCCCGGCGCGATCGAGCGCAAGATCGACGAGGCCTACCGCCCCGAGAAGAGCATCAACCAGCTGCTCAATGGGCTGAACGCGCCCAGCACGCTGGAAGCGATCGACGAGCCGCAGGCCGGCGCCAGCCGCGATCCCTCGCTCGACGCGCCGATGTCCAAGCTGGTCGACGCGATGATCACCGACGGCGTGCGCGAGGGCGCCAGCGACATCCACGCCGAGCCGCTGGTTGACGGGACCTCGGTGCGCTACCGGATCGACGGGGTGCTCAAGGAAGTCATGCGGCTGCCCGCCAACGCGGGGCCGTCGCTGGTCCGGCGCGTGAAGATTCTCGCCCGGCTCGACGTGAGCGATCCCCTGCACCCGCACGACGGCCGCGCGGCGGTGCGCGTGGACGGCAAGGCGATCGATTTGCGTATCTCGACCGTGCCCGTGGCGCGGCGCGGCGAAAAAGTCGTGATCCGCGTGCTGGACAAGGCGAACCTCCGCGCCAACATCCCCGACCTCAAACTGCCCGAGAACGAAGAGCAGCTCTTCCGCCGCTTCCTGGGACACCGGGAGGGCATGGTGCTGGTCACCGGCCCGACCGGCAGCGGCAAGACCACCACGCTGTACGCCGCGCTCAACGAGCTGCGCACCGGGCGGGTCAACATCGTCACCGTGGAAGACCCGGTCGAGTACGACATGCCGGGGATTTCCCAGCTGCAGGTCAACGAGGCGCAGGGCTTCACCTTCGCGACCGCGCTGCGCTCGGTGCTGAGGCAGGACCCCGACATTCTGCTGGTCGGTGAGATCCGCGACGTCGAAACCGCCGACATCGCGATCCAGGCGGGCCTCACCGGCCACCTGGTCCTCTCGACTCTGCACACCAACGACGCTCCCTCCGCGATCGTCCGCATGCGCGACCTCGGCGTGGACAGCTTCAAGCTCGCCGCAGTGCTGCGGGGCATCGTCGCCCAGCGGCTGGTGCGCAAGCTCTGCACCGCCTGTGCGGTGCCGATCACGCTCGAAGACCTGCCCAAGGAGGCTCGGCCTCCCGAGGGACGCGAGGTCAAGCTGATGAAAGCCGTGGGCTGCAAGGCCTGCGGGGGCACCGGGTACAAGGGCCGCACCGGCGTGCTGGAGATCCTGCCGGTCAACGACGCCGTGGCGCATCTGATCGAGTCGGGCGCGCTCACCGAGCCGATCGTCGCCGCGGCACGGCCGCTCGGCATGCGAACCCTGTGGGAGAGCGCGCTGGAGCGGGTCTGGCTGGGCCACACCGATCTGGCCGAGGCGGTGCGGGTCATCGGCGAGCAGGGGTCGGACGAGCTGGCCGGAGAGGCGGTGTCCCCGGCTCCCGCCGCCGCGGCCGCCGCGGTTCCCGCCGGCGTCCAGAAGGCGGTCCAGGAAGCCCATAACGGCGCCCCTCGCGTGTTAGTAGCCGACGACGATCCCCAGATGCGCCGGCTGATCCGCTCGATTCTCGAGCG
>CAYNNS010000112.1:4672-9520 GCA_964398345.1 uncultured Gemmatimonas sp.
TAGTAGCCGACGACGATCCCCAGATGCGCCGGCTGATCCGCTCGATTCTCGAGCGGGACGGCTACGCCATCACCGAAGCCGCCGACGGGCTCGATGCCCTCGAGCAGGTGGAGAGCAAGCCCTTCGAGCTGATGCTGCTCGACATCGACATGCCGCGGCTCGACGGCCTCGGCGTGCTGGAAGAGCTGCGCGCCAGGATCCGCACCTCGGGCGTTCCCGTCATCGTGCTGACCGCCCGCACCGATGATACCGAAACGCGCGTGCTCGACCTCGGCGCCCAGGACTTCCTCTCCAAGCCGGTCCAGCCCAACTCGTTGCAGGCACGGGTCAAGGCGGTGCTGCGCCGGGCGAAACTGAGCTGATCGATGGCGCGGATCCTGATCGTGGAGGACAACCCGGACAACCTGAAGTTGTTCCGGGCTTTGCTGACCCTGAAGGGCCACGAGGTCACCGCCCTGACCTCAGGGGACGGCCTCTTCGATTCGCTGGAGCAGACCAAGCCGGAGCTGGTGCTGATGGACGTGCAGCTCCCCGGCAAGGACGGCTTCGCCCTGCTCGCGGAGATTCGCCGCTCGAGCTGGAGCCACCTGCGCATCATCGCGCTAACGGCCCACGCGATGCACGGCGACGCCGAGAAGGCGCGCGCCGCGGGTTTCGATGACTACATCACCAAGCCGATCGACATCGCCAGCTTTCCCGCGCAAGTCGAGCGCGCCGTCGCCGGGCAGGCGACGCAGGCGTGACCTCCCCCGAGCGGAAGCCCGCGCTGCGCGACAGCAAGAGCAACCTCTACGAGGCCGCGCTCGCCGCCGTCAAGGCGCGCGAAGAGGAGGCGGCGCACCGGCCGCGCCAGAAGCAACGCACCCGGATTCCCTTCCTCACGATCCTCCTGCTGGTGGCGCTCACCGCCGCGTTGCTGCTGTTGCTCCGGCCGGTGTGGCTGGTGGGACCGGAAGTTCCGCCAGTCGAGACCCCCGCGATCAGCGCGGCATCGTTCCGGCTGACGCTGCTGCGCGAGCGCGACCGGGTCTTCGACTATTCCCGCAAGAACGGTCACCTGCCCGGGTCCCTGAGTGAGGCGGGCGTCGAGGCCGGCAATATCACTTTCAAGAGCCTGGGGCCCGATCAGTTCGTGTTGTCGGGCATCGTGGGAGACTCATTGATTACGCTGCACTCGACTGACACCATGAGTGTGTTCCTCGGGCATACCCTCACGGCCATCCGGAACCGGGGGCGCCAATGAGACGGCTGCGGCGGCGCGGTTTCACCCTGATCGAGCTCATGGTCGTGGTGATCGTGCTCTCGCTGCTCGCCGGCATCGCGCTGCTCAAGTACATGGACCTGCGCAACTCGGCGACCGCGGCGCAAATGTCCCAGGAGCTCCGCGCCATCCAGGTCGCGGCATTCAACTATTACGCCGAGAAGGAGCAGTGGCCGCCCGAGGCCGGGGCCGGCGCGGTTCCCAACGGCCTGGGCCCACTGCTCCCGGGGCAGCTCGCCAGCTCGTTCGATCGGGGCTTGTACCTGCTGGATTACGAGAACTTCGGCTCGAGCTCGCCGGACATCGTGATCGGCGTCTCGGTCACCACCAACGACGCGAAGCTCTTCGCGAAGTTCGTGCAGTACCTGGGGACCAAGTCTCCCTTCTTCCTGTCCGGCAGCAAGCTGACGTACCTGATCAGCGGACCGGGGGGAACTTTCTAGGAGCGATCGGATATTGCGGATTCATCAAGTCCAGCGTCCGAATCAGTACTTCCCCAATCAAATAGTCCCGCGGCTTGTTCTTGTCCGCCGGCACCACGTACCAGGGCGCCTGGGCGGTGCTGCAGCGCTCCAGGACCTCCTGGTACGCCTCCGTGTACTCGTCCCAGAGCAGGCGCTCGTCGAGATCCTCGGGCTGGAATTTCCAGTTCTTGGTCGGATCGTCGAGCCGCTCCTCCAGCCGCCGGCGCTGTTCGTCCTTCGAGATCTGCAGGAAGAACTTCCGGATCACCATGCCTTCGTCGGACAGCATCGCCTCGAAGGCGTTGATCTGGTCGAAGCGCTTGCGCCAGACCGACTCGGCGACCAGCCGGTGGACCCGCACCGCAATCACGTCCTCGTAGTGTGAGCGGTTGAAGATGCCGATGGTGCCGCGCGGGGGGATCGCCTGGTGCACCCGCCAGAGATAGTCGTGACTGAGCTCGAGGCTGCTGGGGCGCTTGAAGCTGGTCACGCTGCAGAAGGCCGGGTTGAGCCCGCCGAAGACGCGGCGCACCACCCCATCCTTCCCCGAAGCGTCCCGGCCCTGCAACACCACCAGTAGCGCGCGGCGGCCTTCGGCGCCGAGCGCCGCCTGCAGCTCACCGAGCCGCTTTTCCTGGTCGGCGAGGCTCTGCTCCATCGCCTCGTGTCTGGGCAGCCCGTCGGGCGGGGTGGCCAGCGCGTCCCCGAGCTCGATGGTGGCGCCGGGGGGGTGCGGCTGCAGGATCTGGGTCCGCATGCTCAGCGCTCGCCGAGCAGACGCATCCGGCGCGGCCTCCTGGCAATCTCCGCCGCGTGTTCCTGGAGCGTGTTCTTTACCATGGCTTCGACCACCTCCGCGGAATCGGTAGGAGTCAGCAGCTCGAGGTCTTCCGGCGCGATGGTGCCGGCGCGCACCAGCGTCCCCCGCACGAAGTCGAGCAGCGGGCGCCAGTACTCGCTGCCCACCAGGATGAGCGGGAAGGATTCGATCTTCCGGGTCTGGATCAGGGTCACCGTTTCGAACAGCTCATCGAGCGTCCCGAACCCGCCCGGCATGATCACGAAAGCGTAGCTGTACTTCAGCATCATCACCTTGCGGACGAAAAAATAGCGGAAGGTGACCCAGCGATCGAGATAGGGATTGGGCTGCTGCTCCAAGGGGAGCTGGATGTTGCAACCGATGGAATAGCCGCCGGCCTCCTTGGCCCCGCGATTGGCGGCTTCCATGATCCCGGGCCCGCCGCCGGTCACCACGGTGGCGCCGGCGTTCGCGATCCGTTGCCCGATTTCCCGCGCCAGGCCGTAATAGGGATGGTCCTCCTTGAAGCGCGCCGAGCCGAACACCGTCACGCAGGGGCCGACGAAGTGGAGCCGCCGGAAGCCCTTGATGAACTCCCCGGCGATCCGGATAACCCGCGCCAGCTCCTCGAGCCGCGCCCGGGGCCCGGACAGGAAGACTTGGTTGTGTTTGTCGGGAGGATGCCTGGGTAACAGGACGGCCATGCCGAAAGCTATCAGCTATGCACGCACCCTGATCGGCAGGGTCACCATCGTCTTCCCCGCCCACTGCAGGCGCTCCTGGATGGCCCGGGCGGTCTCGTTGTGCAGGAAGCCGTGCCACCATTTGGGCCGCTGGAAGATGAGCTTGCCCGCAAAGAAGGTCACCCGGGGAAATTCCTTCGCGACCTCCAGGCAGAGCTCCTCGGCGGTGGCGACCACTTCGGTTCCAACTCTGGTTCGGGCCGCGGATGGGAGCTTGAGCTCGGCGGCCAGGGCGCGATAGCGGCCCAGCATTTCACCGGTCCGGACCTGCAGGTGCTCCAGGGCATTCTCTCCCTTGAACTCGCCCGAGTCGACGACTCCCACGGACAGGAACACCACGCCCTTGAAGTGCTGCGGGAAGGCCCGGAAGAGGTTCAGCACCGTGTGAATCCCGACGCCGCCATAGCTCTCCACCAGCACCGCCGCGACGGGCTGATTCCGCTCGGGTTCGGGGAGCTCGTCTCCGGAAGCCTGGCGTACCGGCAGGTCCCCCAGCTCGCGGTAGAGCTGGTCCACCTGCGCCGCGGAGGCCCGGTAATGCCGCCGGATCAGGAAACAGAGCCCGATCACCACCAGGGTGATCGCGACGGTCACCCAGCCTCCCTCCAGGAACTTCTCGTAGAGCGTGATGGCGAGGATCGTGACGCAGAGTAGCAGCGCGAGCGCAAAGAGCACCAGGCGGGTCTTCCATTCGCGCCGGGTCTTGCGGTGCTGGATCCAGAATCGCAACATGGCGAACATCGACAGCGAGAACGTCACGAAGACGTTGATCGCGTACATCACCACCAGGTGCCCGACGTCGCCATGGGTGTAGATGAGCGCGGCGAGCGCCGCGGCTCCCATCAGCAGGATGCCATTCTGGGTGGTGAGGCGGTCGGAGAGAGCGCCAAAGCGGTGCGGGACCCAGGAGTCGACGGCCATGTTGGAGAGTACGCGGGGGCCGTCGATGAAGCCCGCCTGGGCCGCGACCACCAGCAACATCGCCTCGGAAAAGAGCGTCAGCACCACGAACACCGGTCCCAGCGGCAGTCCGTGGGCAAGCCGCTCCACCAGCACCGCGTTCATGGTCTTACCCGCGACCGGCGTCACCCGCCAGAGCAGATAGGCGAGCAGTAACCCGGAGGCCGTGAACGCAAGCGAGATGCCCATGTACACCATGGTGCGCTTACCGGTCTCCACCTTGGGCTCGCGCATGATCGGGAGCCCGTTCGACACCGCCTCGATCCCGGTGTAGGTGCCCGCTCCCATCGAGTAGGCGCGGAGGAAGAGGGCCGCCATGCCGGCCAGGCCGAGGGAGGCGAGCCCCTCGTGGAAACCGGCCCCGACCTCGTGCGCCACGGCGGGGAGGGCGGTCAGCTTGAGGGCCACGGTCCCGACGATGAGCACGGCGTGGGTCACGAGGAAGAGCAGGAAGATGGGCGCGAGGAGCGTCACCGACTCCTTCACGCCCCTCAGGTTGAGGAGCATGAGCACGGCGATCGCGATGAACTCCACCGCCAGCTTCCACCCGTGCCAGGCCGGAGGGAGGAAGCTGAAGAACGCCTCGGCGCGGACCTCGATCATCAGCACGTTCATCAGCAT
>CAYNNS010000113.1:0-9499 GCA_964398345.1 uncultured Gemmatimonas sp.
GGTAGGCGAAGCGGACGTAGTAGGACCACCAGCTCATCTCGCCGTCGAGCCCCGAGAACCAGACCTGCAGCAGGTTGCGGTCGGCGTCGTAGCCGAGCGAGCCGCGGTAGAGCGAGGCGAGGCCGAGGCCCTCCATCCCGCGCCAGAGGATCGGGACGGGGAAGGTCCGCCACGTCCTGCCGTCGGCGCTCCAGGCGAGGAAGTCGTCGTCGTTGCTGCAGCGCACCCCGGGGCCGCTGCTCGGGTACGCGGCGTAGAGCGCGAGGTAGCCCTGGCCCCGGGGCAGCTCCAGCACGTCGAGGTGCCAGACGACATAACCCGGCTGGTGGAGGTCGACGTCCTCGGCGGCCGACCAGGCGGCGTCGCGAAAGCTCTGGCCCGGCGCCGGGTGGGCGGTGCGCAGCTTGACCTGGGACCAGCCGTAGCTGCAGCCCCCGCCGGCGTCGACGTACCAGAGCCGGCCCACCCGGTCGGCGGAGATCACCAGCGCGGGCGAGACGGCGTGATGGTTGGGCTCCGCGAAGGCGAGCCGGGGCCGGGTGCGGGTGCGGCCGTCCCCCGTGGTGTGAATCAGGATGCGGTTGGCGCCGGCGTCGACGACGCGGTGCAGGGTGACGATCTCGCCTAACCCGGGGTCGAAGGCGTGGTCGGGGTCGGAGTTGTAGGCGGCGCTGGCCGGGTGCTCCACGAAGGGATTGCGCACGCCAGAGGGCACCTCCCAGTTGAGGCAGTCGTCGCTCGCGGCGACGGAGGGATTCTCCAGGCTGACGTTGGAGCCCTTGTAGGGCGTGAACACCAGCCAGCAGCGCCAGCCGTGCCAGGGCTCGGCGAAGCGCAGGATGTCGGGATGGACGTTCTCGCCGGTGCTGTCGTAGGTGGGGATCTCGAGCCGCCGGATCGGCTCGACGATGGCCGCGCGGAGCTCGGCCGCGTAATCGTGCGCGCTGGGGGGAGGCGCGGGCGGCGCGACCGGAACGTCGGCGCCGCCACAGCCGAGCAGGAAGGCGATCGCGAGCACGCCGGGTCTCATGCTGCGAGGTTACTGCATTTCCTGCTGGATTGCCATGAGCTCCGCGATCGTCTCGAGGTCGCGGGGCCGCCCCGCGGCCCGCTTGGTCCGGATCAACCAGGGAATATCGAGAATCCGGGTATCGCGCCCGAAAACCTCCGCCGTGATGGTGTGCTGCTCGAGGTCCTCGTAGCGTCCGCCGCCGGCCACTTCACCGAAGAGGTCCAGATCTCCCGCCGCGGTGGTCAGGGTGACGTTGAGGCCCGCCCGCAACGTGGCGACGGACCATGCGAACGGAAGCCCGGGGGGTGCGCCGCGCAGATAGGGTTTGAGCGGGGCGAGGGCGGCCACCAACCGTTCGAGATTTGCCGCCGAGCGGGAATAGCAGACGTCGAGGTCCTGCGTAACCCGCGCCGAGCCATGGGCCCGCGCCGCGACCCCGCCGATCAGCAGGAAATCCACGCGGCCTTGCTGCAGGGTCCGCAGCAGCCTGCCGAGGTCCATCATCGCGAGCGACGCCGCGCCGCGCGCACCGCTCGGCCGACCGCCGCATGGAAACGCTGCAGCCGGCCGAGCTCGCGGATCCGCTGGTCGACGGAGAGGGCGAGGTTGCGCCGGAGCAGGGTGCGATCGATCCCGTCGCGATAGCGCTCGATGAGCGCGTCCTCGGCCGGCGCCGGCTCGACCAGGCGGATTTCGAGCCGCAATCCCGCTGCCTCGGTCAGGCGCTGCAGCGTGGAGAGCGTAGGACTTCCGATGCCGGCTTCGAGGCGCGCCAGGGCGGGCTGCGAGGTGCCGCTCCGGCGCGCCAGCTCCTGCTGGGTGAGGCCGACGCGTTGCCGGGCCTCTCGGACGAGGGATCCCGCCGACATATCAGACATGATATTAATATATCATATTTGTGATAAACGCCAAGGTCCCGGGACGAAGAGAGGAGGGAGGAGGAGCAACCCTCTCCGACTATCATGTGTCCCATGATAGTAAGGAGACCCTCGATGCCCGACCGCATGACCACCCAGACCTACTACGTCCTCCTCGCCCTGGGGGAAGCAACCCGCCACGGCTACGGCATGATCCAGCGCTTCGCCGTGCTCACGGGGGGTGCCGAGGAGCTCCTGCCGGGAACCCTGTACGCCACGCTCGCCCGGATGGTCGAGACCGGACTGATCGAGGAGGCCCGGGCCCCGCGCGGCGCCGAGAGCGGCGGTCCCCCCCGCCGCCACTACCGGGTCACCGCCCACGGCCGCGCCTTGGCCGAGGCGGAAACCGAGCGACTCCGCCGCTTGGTGCAGGCCGCCCGGCGGGCCTGGCAACCCGGGCTCGCCCGATGAACCGGCGCTTTGCCGTCCGGCTCTTCCGGCTCGCGGCCCGCGCTTTCCCGCGGGCGCACCGGGCGCGGTGGCTCGACGAAATGAGCGCGACCTTCGCAGACGCGCTGTCCCGGCGGCCCGATCCGCTCCGCTATGCGCTCCGTGCCGCCGCCGACGTGCTCGGCGCGGGTCTCCAGCAGCGCTTCACCGGTCACCGGTCACCGGTTACCGGTCACTCTGAACTCATCACCCGCCCCTCCGCCATGCATTCCTTCCTGCAGGACGTCCGCTACGGCGCGCGCTCGCTCGTCAAGAGCCCCGGCTTCACCGCGGTCGCGGTGCTCACCATCGGGTTAGGGCTCGGCGCCAACGCCGCGATCTTCTCGGTGCTCAACGGCGTGCTGCTGCGCCCGCTGCCGTTCCGCGAGCCCGCGCGGCTGGTCTCGCTCTGGGAATCGCGGCTCGACCGCGGCTGGACCCAGGCGACCTTCAGCCACGCCAATTACTGGGACGTGGCCGACCAGAATCACACGTTCGAGGCGATCGGCGCGCTGGAGAACGGCACGATCAACCTGACCGGCAAGGGGTATCCCACGCAGCTCAACCTGGCGCGGGTCTCGGCCAATTTCTTCCAGCTCCTGGGGGTCACGCCCCGGCTGGGGCGGACCTTCGTGCCGGGCGAGGACGCTGCGGGCGCCAACCCGACGGGCGTGGTACTGAGCTATCGCTTCTGGAAGCGGGAGGGCGGCGACGCGCAGATCCTCGGCAAGCCGCTCACCCTCAACGGCCAGAGCTACACGGTCATCGGGGTGCTGCCGGCCGGTGAGCCCTGGCTCAGCGAGGGCGACGTGTACCTGCCGATGCTGCGCCGCTCCGGCACCGACCGGGGCAGCTTCGAGATCTTCGCCATCGGGCGGCTGCGGCCCGGCGTCGGGCTCGAGGCCGCGCGGGCCGATCTCAATGCGATCGCGCGGCGGCTCGCCGACCTCTACCCCAAGGATGACAAGGGCATGGGGGTGGTGGTGGAGACGTCGCGGAGCTGGGTGGCGGGCGAGACCACCCGGCGCGCGCTCTGGGTGCTCATGGGTTCGGTGGGCTTTCTGCTGCTGATCGCCTGCGTCAACCTGGCCAACCTCTTCCTCGCCAAGGCCACCGGCAAGGCGCGGGAGCGCGCGTTGCGCGCGGCGCTGGGCGCCAGCCGGCTGCGGCTGGCGCGGCAGACCCTCACCGAATCCCTGCTGGTGAGCGGGCTCGGCGGGTTAGGCGGCGTCGGCATGGCCCTGGGGATCGTGCGGCTGCTCAAGGCCTGGAACCCGGGCGGCATTCCCCGGGTCGCCGAGGTCGGCGTGAACGGCTGGGTACTCGGGTTCACCGCGCTCGCCACCATCGCGACCGCGCTGCTCTCGGGCCTCGCGCCCGCGCTGCTCGGCAGCCACGCCGACCTGGCGGGCACGCTGCGCGAGGGCGAGCGCAACGTGGGCGGCGGGCGCGTCATGGGCCGGCTCCGCAGCGGGTTAGTGGCCCTCGAAGTCGCGGCCTCGCTGGCGCTGCTCATCGGCGCCGGACTTCTGCTCCGGAGCTTCCAGGCGGTGATGGGACAGGACAAGGGCTTCAGCACCGAGGGGCGCGTACTCACCCAGGTCGCCCTGCCGAGCAGCTACAACGGCGACAAAGTCGGGCAGTTCCTCCAGACGCTCTCGGATCAGCTGCGCGGCCGGCCGGAAATCCTGGCCTGGGGCGGCGTCTCCATCCGGCCGTTCGTGGGGGTCGGCACCGGCATGGGGTTCGGCGCGGCCGACCAGCCCGACGCGTCGGGCAAGGAAGTGCCCTGGGCGAGCTGGCGCATCATCACCCGGGATTACTTCAAGGCGCTCGGCGTACGGCTGGTCGCCGGCCGGGACTTCACGGAGCAGGACATCATCGCCAAGCCCTGGCGCATCATCGTCAGCAAACGACTCGCCGAGCGGCTCTGGCCCCACGCGAACGCCGTGGGGCGTACCCTCACCATGTGGAAGGGGCAGAGCAACGATCCCGCCGAGATCGTCGGCGTCGTGGACGACATGCGCGACTGGGGACCCGCCGCGGAACAATCGCTGGCGGTGTACTTCCCCTACTACGGGGCGCGCACCTCGCCGATCAACCTGCTGATCCAGACCCATAACACGCCGGCCGAGGTCCAGCAGCTGCTGCACAAGGTGCTCGGCGACATCGACGCCAGCCTGCCGCTCGGCCAGGTGCGGACCCTCGAGTCGTACCTGAGCGACTCGGTCGCCTCGCGCCGCTTCACCATGCTGCTCCTGGTGGCGTTCGCCGGCGTGGCGCTGCTGCTCGCCCTCGCCGGGATTTACGGGGTGCTGAGCTACGGGGTGAGCCGCCGCACCGCGGAGATCGGCGTGCGCCTCGCCATGGGAGCGAGCCCGCGAGGAGTGCTCGCGCTGATCGTGCGGCAGGGGATGCAGCCGGTGCTGTTGGGCGCGGGCGTCGGCGTGGGGGCGGCGATGCTGCTCACGCGCCTGATGCGGAGCCTGCTCTTCGGGGTTTCCGCCACCGACCTGGTGACCTACATAGGAGTGAGCCTGGTGCTGGGAGTTGCGGCGCTGGTCTCCTGTTACTGGCCGGCGCGGCAGGCGGTGAAGGTGGACGTGGTGGCGGCGCTGCGACAGGAGTGACCTGTGACCTGTGACCAGTGACCAGTGACCGGTGACCGGTAGGTTGGTTCCGAATTGAAACTCCGAGGGGGTTGGGTTCCGTAGGGTTTCGACCCCGCCCTCTCGGAAGTGCCGGATGCAGCTGCACGACCTTCGGCTCGGCCTGCGTGGTTTGCGCAAGGAGCCGCTCTCCGCGGTCATCACGATCTTCACTCTGGCGCTCGGCATCGGGCTGTGCGCCACCAGCTTCTCCCTGCTGTACGGCGTCTTCCTGCGCGGGCTCGACGTTCCCGAGGCCAACCGGGTGACGCTGATCTACCGCAGCAATCCCGCGCGGCACATCGATTACGGCGGCGTGCCGCAGCACGACTTCTACGACTGGCGCGCGCAGCAGACCTCGTTCGACGGACTGGCCGCGTTCAGCACGGGGACGGTCAATCTCGCCGACGGCGATTCCCCCGAGCGCTACGACGGCGGTTTCGTTTCGGCCAATACGTTCGAGCTGTTGCGGGTTAGGCCCGTCGTGGGCACCGGCTTCCGCCCCGGCGACGACCTGGCCGGCGCGCCGCTCACCGTGGTGCTGGGGTACCGGGTCTGGGAAACCCGCTACCGGAAGGACCCCGCTATCGCCGGCAAGGCGGTCAAAGTGAACGGCGAGGCCGCCACGATCCTCGGCGTGATGCCGCAGGACTTCCGCTTTCCCGAGAGCCAGGACCTCTGGGTGGCGCAGCGCGATCAGCGGGCGCAATTCAGCGACCGGAGCGCCGGCCCCTACGCGCAGGTGTTCGGCCGGCTCAAGCCCGGGGTGAGCTTCGACAAGGCGGGGCTCGAGCTGGCGCAGATCGCGGGGCGGCTGGCCAAGGGGTACCCCGAGCAGAATGGGGGCTTCGGCACCCGCTTCCGGAGCTTCGTCGCGGATAACACGGGGCCCGAAATCATCGCGGTGTTCGGCGGGATGCAGGTCGCCACGGTGTTCGTGCTGCTGATCGCGATCGCGAACGTGGCCAATCTGCTGATGGCCCGGGCGACCCTGCGCACCCGTGAGGCGGCGGTGCGCAGCGCGATCGGGGCCTCGCGCTGGCGGGTGGTGGCGCCGTTCTTCGGCGAGACCCTGGTGCTGGCGGTGCTCGGGGCGCTGGTCGGGACCGCGATCGCCTACGTGGGGGTGACCCTCTTCGACGGCGCGACGGCCGGCGTCGGCAAGCCGTACTACATGGTCTTCAAACTCGACCCGCCGATCCTGCTCTTCGTGGCGGGTGTGACGGCGCTGACCGCGCTGATCGCGGGTGCAGCGCCCGCGTTCTACGTGCTCAAGTCCGACGTCAACGCCTGTCTCAAGGACGAGGGGCGGGGGACGGGGGTGCTCGGCGGGCGCCTGACCCGAATCCTGGTGGCGGCGGAGATCGCGCTGTCCTGCGCGCTGCTGGTGGGCGCCGGGCTCATGGTGCGGAGCATCGGCAAGCTGCGCACCTTCCAGTATCCCTTCGAGGTGGAGCGGATCTTCACCGCGCGGGTGGGGCTCTTCGACTCGGAGTACCCCGACACCGCGGCGCGGCGGGGCTTCTTCCGCAAGCTCGAGCAGCAGCTCCGCAGCCTGCCCGGAGTCGAGAGCGCGGTGCTGACGACCAACCTGCCGCTGCAGAGCGGGCGGAACAGCATCGCCATCGCCGGGCAGACCTACACGCAGGGCAACCATCCCGAGAGCCGGGCCAGCAGCGTGGGCCCAGGTTACTTCGCGACCCTGAAGGTGCCGCTCGCCGACGGGCGGGATTTCCGCGTGGACGACAAGGCCGGCGCGCCGCTGGTCGCGATCGTGAACCGCTCCTTCGCGACGCGGTTCTTCTCCGGGGGCAACGCGCTGGGCCAGCGCTTCGCGGAGGTCTTCCGGCGCGACAGCGTCGGCGCCTGGATGACGGTCGTGGGGATCGTCCCGGACCTCAGGATGGAAGGATTCTCCACCCGCCAGACCGATCCGGCGGGTTACTATCTCCCGCTCGCCCAGAGCGACCCGCACTTCGTGACCGTGCTGCTCCGGAGCAGCGGACCGGACCCGCTGGCGTTGACGCCCGCGGTCCGGCGCGCGGTGCAGACCCTCAACCCCAATCTCCCCATCTACGAAGTGGACGCGATGCGCGGGGTGATCCACCAGCAGAGCTGGTTCTACTACGTCTTCGGGAATCTCTTCATCGTCTTCGGCGCCGCGGCGTTGTTCATGGCGACGGTGGGGCTCTACGGTGTGCTGGCCTTCTCGGTGAGCCGCCGTACCCGCGAGCTGGGCATCCGCATGGCGCTGGGCGCGAGCGCCCGCGACGTGACGCGGCTGATTCTCCGGCAGGGCGGCCGGCAGATCGTGGTGGGGCTGGTCCTGGGCCTGGTGATCGCGTTCGGGCTCACCGGCGTGATCCGGATCCTGATGTTCGAGGTGGCGCCGCGCGACCCGCCGGTGTTCGCCGTGGTGGTCCTGGTGATTCTGGCGGTCGGGCTGCTGGCGAGCCTGGTGCCGGCGCGCCGGGCCACCGGGGTCGCGCCGGTGGTGGCGCTGCGGAGTGAGTGAGCTAGCTCAGCTCCGACAGCATCCGCCCCAGATCGCGCGCCGTCGCCGGCCGCTGCTCCGGATCCTTGACCAGCAGGCGTTCGAGGAGGGCGTCGAGCGGCGGCGGGATTTCGGGGTTGAGGCTCGAAGCCTGGGGCGCCTTGTCCTTGATGAGCCGCGCGATCAGCGCCACCGTCGAGGGCGCTTCGAAGGGCAGCCGCCCCGTCAGACATTCGAAGAGCACCACTCCCAGCGCATAGAGATCGATGCGGTGATCGAAGCTGTCGCCCAGCAGCTGCTCGGGCGCCATGTAGGAGGGCGTGCCGATCAGCATCCCGACCTCGGTCAATCCGCTGCCGCCGCCGGCGAGCCGCGCCACGCCGAAGTCCATCACCTTGAGCGTTCCTGTGGCGTCGAGCAGCAGATTCTGCGGCTTGATGTCGCGGTGGATCACGCCCTGCTCGTGGGCGGCGACCAGGGATTGCGCCAGCTGGCTCGCGATGGCCAGCGCGGAGGAGACGCCGAGCTTGCCCCGGGTGTCGAGCAGCTCGCGCACCGTGATGCCTTCGACGTACTCCATGGTGAGGAAGTAGACGCCGTCTTTCTCGCCGAGGTCGTGGGTGCGCACCACGTGCTTGTCGGAGATGTGGCGCGCCAGCCGGATCTCCGATTTGAAGCGCTCCACCAGCGAGGCATCCTGCAGCAGCTCGGGGCGCAAGGTCTTCAGGGCGACCTGCTCGCCGAGCTCGCGGTCGAGCGCGCGGTAGACCATCCCCATGCCTCCGCTGCCGATTTCCTCGAGTACCTCGAAGCGCCCGGCGAAGACCTGCCCGGTCGGCAGATTGGGCATTTCCCTGGGGGTGGCCGCGCGGGTGCTGTGCTTGGCGGCTTCGATTTCCTGGCGGAGCGCCTCGACCTGATCCTGGAGCCGGGTTTCGCGCGCCTTGACCTGGTTGGCCATCGCGTCGAAGACCCGCGCCAGGCGTCCGATCTCGTCGCTGCGCCCGGCGACCTCGCCTAACCCGCCGATCTCATACTTGCCCGCTTCGACCGCGGTGGCGGCCTGGATCACCCGGCCCATCGCGGCGAGATACTCGAGCTCCACGTCGCGCAGCCGCTTCTTCTCCAGGCAGGCGCTGATCCGCGCGCGCAGGAGCACCGGGTCGAAGGGCTTGGTGAGGTGATCCTCGGCGCCGCGCTGGATGCAGGCGACCACGCTCGCGACGTCGTCGAGCGCGGAGATCATGATCACCGGGATCTCGCGGAGCGCGGGGTCGGCCTTCATGCGCTCGAGCACCGCGAGCCCGTCGAGGTCCGGCATCATCACGTCGAGCAGCACCAGGTCGAAGCGCTCGCGGCCCAGACGGTCGAGCGCCGCGTGGCCGCCGCCCGCGAGCTCCACGCTGTGACCCTGGCGCTTGAGCCGGCGCTCCAGCACCGCGCGGTTGTCGTCGAGGTCGTCCACCACCAGGATCCGCGCCGGCTGCACCGGCGGCAGCGCCACCCCTTCCGGAACCGGCTGCTCGGCGGTCGGCGCGGCGACGACGTGGTGATTGGAGGTGCGGCTCAGGGTGCCGGTCGGGATCTCGACCGTGAGCAGCCGCTCGGCGGAGCTCCGGATGCGCCGCACGTCGCGCTCGAACTGGGGATCGAGCTTGCCCTCCGCGGGGGACAGCAGCTGGCTGGTGGCGTCGAGCAGGCGGCCCTGCGGCTGGCGGAAGGAATCGATCAGCGCCTGGATCTCGGCGCCGGTGATCGCGGAGCGCGACGGGGGAATGGTCTGGTTGATCTTGTCGAGCACTTCGCGTCCCGCGGTCAAGGCTCGGCCGAGCGCGTCGCGCTGGGCGGGCGCCTCGGCGTCCTCCAGCAGCATCTCGCAGTAGCCGATGATGAGGTTGAGCGGCGTGCGCAGCTCGTGGCGCAGCTCGCCGACCGCTTCCGGTGTGTGCAGCCCCTCGGTCATCCGGCGGGCGGGAGCAGGGCGTTGATCTTGCCGAGC
>CAYNNS010000114.1:0-9458 GCA_964398345.1 uncultured Gemmatimonas sp.
CCAGCTCCTGGTCCAACACCGGCCGGGACACGCCGCTGACTTCCGCGATGCGGGCGAGGTAGAGATCGCGGGTTATGGGATCGGCCGCGGCGCGCGCGGTCGGGAGCAGGCGGTCGAGGGCGTCGCGGCGGTGCTCCAGGTTCGCGAACCAGCCCTTACGCTCGAGCAGCTGAATCTTGCGGTCGAGCGCGTCGACGGCATCGCGGAGCAAGGGCGCGAGCGCCGCCGCGCCGCCGGCGCGCACCGCGGTGTCGGGGCCCTGGCCTTCGGGAAAGGTTGCCACTTTGACGGGGGGCGAGTGGCGCAAACATTCGTCCGCGGCACGGAAGGTAGCGCGCAGGCCCGCCGCATCGCTGTCATACAGCAGGATGGCGAGCGGGGCGAAGCGCCGCAGCAGCGTCGCCTGGTCGGGCGTGAGGGCGGTACCCAGCGGAGCGACGACGTGATCGATTCCGGCGAGCATCAGGCGGAGCACATCGACCTGCCCCTCCACGAGGAGCGCGCAGGCTTCACGGCGGATGGCCTGCTTCGCGTGATGCAGGTTGTACAACAGCGAGCCCTTGTGAAAGATGGGGGTTTCCGGTGAGTTCAGGTACTTCGGCTCGCCGCTGCCGAGCACCCGGCCGGAGAAGCCGACCGCCCGGCCGCGCAGGTCATGAATCGGAAAGAGCAGCCGGCCCCGGAAGCGGCCCGAGATGCTGCCATCCTCACGGCGGTGCAGTAACCCGGCCTCGAGCAGCACCCGCTCGTCGAGGCCGAGCTGCTTCATTGCGTCGCGGAAGGCGTCGCAGCGGGGCGCGTAGCCGAGCCCGTATTCGGCGGCGGCCTCGAGCGGAATCTCGCGACCGCCGAGGTAGCTCCGCGCCGCCGTCGCGTCGGCATCGTCACGCAGCCGGGCGGCGAACCATTCCTGGGCGACGGCCACGGCGCTGAACAATGGCTCGCGGGGGTCGGGGCCCTCGCGAGTGCCCCGCTCGGGAATGGTGATCCCGACGCGGCGCGCCACCTCGCGGACCGCGGTCGGATAATCCAGCCCCTGGCGCTTCATGAGGTAGGTGAAGACGTCGCCGGCGGCGTGGCACACGTAGCAGTAGTACAGGCCTTTCTTCGGGATCACGGCGAAGTTGCGGTGGGTGCCGCCGTGGAAGGGACAGGGTCCGCGCCAGTCCGCCCCGGTGCGTTTGAGGGTGACCGCCTCGCCGATCAGCTCGACGCCGTCGGCGGCGTCGCGCACCTGCTCGATGACGTCGTCGGGGATCATGCTCACGAGCCGAGCTCCGCGATCGTTACCCCGGTGCCGCCCTGGTTGCGCGGGGCGAAGGCGAACTTGCGCACGCGACGATCGCTCGCGAGCACGCGGCGCACCGTCTCCCGCACCGCGCCCGTCCCCATGCCGTGGATGATGCGGAGCACGGCATGGTCCGCGAGGGAGGCGGAATCGAGCGCGGCGATGGTGGCGGATTCGGCCTCGTCTACGCGCATGCCGCGCAGGTCGATCTCGGAGGGAGGATCAGGGGATCCGGGAATCTGGGGATCAGGGGAACGCCTGATTCCCTGATCCCCCGCTTCCCTGGAGACCGGTTCCGCGGCGTGCAAGCTTGCGATCGGTACCACCAGGCGCAGGCTCCCGGCGCCGACGATCGCGCTGCCGTCCTCGCGGAGCTCGAGCAGCTTGCCGGTGCCGCCGGCCGCCATCCTAACCCGCTGTCCCACTCGGACCGGGCCGCCCGCCGGGGCCGGCGCCGGCTGCTCCAGGCTCCGCAGCGCCTCGGCTTCCTGCTGGATGGCCGTTTCCACCCGCCGCCGGGCCTCGGTGGCGGCGCGCTCGTTCTGCGCCACGGCGGCGGCACGCAGCGCGTCCTCCACCTGCTCCCGCGCGTCGAGCAGCACCTGGCGCGCTTCCTGGCGCGCCTTCCGCTCCGCCGTTTTCTCCCGCGCCGTGAGCTCGGCTTCGCGCGTCGCGAGCAGCTCCGCGTCGCGAGCCAGCCTGGCCTGGGCCCGCTCCGCTTCCGCGAGCCGGTCCGTCAGCTCGGCCTCGGCATTGGCCAGCCGCTGCTCGCGTTGCTCGGCCGCCTCGAGGAGGGCCTCGAGGGAGCGTTCCTCGGCGCTGAGCCGCCCCTCCGCCTCCGCAATCACCTGTGCAGCGACGCCGAGCCGGCGTGCGATCGCCAGACCGTAGGAGCGCCCAGGGGTGCCTTTGCGAAACTGAAAGGTCGGCTCCAGTCGCTCGGCATCGAACTGGAGCGAGCCATTGACCACGCCCGGCATCTGGGTCGCGAGGGCCTTGAGACTCCCGAGATGCGTCGTCGCGATGGTGCGGGCCTGCTGCTGCGTGAGCGCCCGCAGCGCCGCGGCCGCCAGGGCCGCGCCCTCGGCGGGATCGGTGCCGCTGCCAATCTCGTCGATCAGCACCAGGCTGCCGGCATCCGCCCTCGCCAGCGTCCGGCGCAGCACCGCGACGTGAGCGCTGAAGGTCGACAGGTCCGCGGCGAGGGACTGGTGATCGCCGATGTCGGCGACGATCCGGGAGAATACCGGGAGCGCGCTACCGGTGCCCAGCGGTGGCACGACTCCGCTCTGCACGAGCGCCGCGGCCAGTCCGACGGTTTTGAGCACGACGGTCTTCCCGCCTGCGTTCGGCCCGCTGATCAGGAGGGTGTGCTCGGAGCTGTCCAGCTGCAGGTCGAAGGGCACGACCTCGAGGCCGCGTCCCAGCAGGAGCGGATGGCGCGCCTGCTGCAGGGTCAGGGCGGAGCCCGGCGGCAGCAGCGTCGGCACCGCGGCGCGCACCGCCCTGGCGTAGCGGGCGCGGGCGCTGAGATCGTCGAGCGCCACACACATCTCGTGCGCCAGCTCGAGCTCGGCGGCGTGCGGCCGCAGCCGCTGGGTCAATTCCCGTAACACGCGGATGACTTCCCGCTCCGCCTCGGCCAGCGCCGACCGCAAGGCGTTGCCGAGCTCGATGGCCGCCGTGGGCTCGACGAAGAGGGTGCCCGCACTCGCCGATTCGTCGTGCACGATACCGTCCATCCGCGCGCGCGCATCGCGGCGGACCGGAATGACGTAGCGGCCATTGCGCAGGGTGACGCTCGCGCCGCTCTCTCCGTTTTTGGCTTCAATCCCGCGCAGCACCGATTCGAGCTGCTTGATCAGCCGTTCCCGGGAGCTCTGGATCTCTTTGCGCGCCGCGAGCAGCGCCGGGCTCGCGGAATCCAGCACTTCGCCCTGCTCGTCGACGACCTGGCCGATTCGCTTCTCCAGCGCCGCATCCGGCAGGGGCACGAGCAGCGCGCCCACGGCCGGGGCGAGCGGCGCGATCCGGCGGAGCTCTGCCGCCGCTGCCCGCGCGGCCGAGAGCGTGTGCCGCACCCCCACGAGCTCGGTTCCTTCGAGGACGCTGCCTTCGACGCGCAGCCGCGCCAGGATGGAGGCCAGCTCGGGGACCGGGGGTACGTCGATATCGCTGCCGTCGGCGTAGCAGGCCAGCAGCTCCGCGACCGGGCCAAGCTCAGCCCGGATCCAGTCCGCGGCTGCGGACGGCCGGCGGCCGCGAACCCGCGCGGCGCCGAGCGGACCAGCCGCGTGGCCGGCGACCAGCTCGAGCACGCTCTGGAACTCGAGAACCTCGAGTGCGGCGTCGACGGCTTCGGGCTCTAACGGGGACGGGGTGCCGGCGCTCCGGTGCGCCGACACCCCGTCCTGAACCGCGGTGGATTCCAGCGCCGTCATCCGGCCTGGAGTCCCATCAGAAGGAAGTTATTCACGCGACCACCCGCTCACGCAGACTTACCCTAAGTGGTTGGGGCGTTGCAACATAGCCGGGCCGTTTCGGAGAAGCAAGCACCGCGCCGGGCCTCATCCCGGAGGCCAGCCCATGCGGCGGCCGCCGAGCAGGTGAATGTGGAGGTGGTCGACCGACTGGCCACCATTGGAGCCGTTGTTGAGCACCAGCCGGTAGCCCGATTCCGCGAGGCCGAGCCGGGCGGCGACCTGGACCGCAAAGCGGAGGGCACGCCCTAACACGCGCTCGCCCGCCTCGCTGTCGGCGGCGGCCGCATTCACTAGGTGCTGGGCGGGGACCACGAGCACGTGGGTCGGGGCCTGCGGATTGAGGTCGTGGAACGCGACGAGGTCGTCGGTCCGGGCGACTTCCTTGGCGGGGATTTCCCGCGCGACGATCCGACAGAACACGCAATCACTCATGAGCCCTCCGGGGCCGTTGACTGGCGACAACCGCGGCGGCCGCGAGCGCCGCGGTCTCGAAACGCAGCAGGTCCGGGGCGAGCCGCACCGGGACGAACTCGGCGGCAAGAAAGACCAGGCGCTCGCTGTCGATCAAGCCACCCTCGGGACCGATGACCACGACGACGGCTTCGTCGGGCGGGACCGAAGGCGGCGGCTCGGCGCGCGCATCGGCCAGCCAGCGACGGGTTCCCTTGCCGCGCTCGGCGGCCTGGCCGGGGCTTTCGGGAGGATGGACCCTGGGTGCCCAGGCCGCCCCAGACTGCTTGATCGCCTGACGGGCGCGCCGTTGTAACGCCAGGACGTGACCCTCCCGGATACCCGCGGCGACGCTCCGGGTCCGTTCGGTCTTGAGCGGCACCAGGTCGGTGACGCCGAGCTCGGCGGCCTTCTCGGCGAGCCAGCCGAAGCGCTCCTTGTCGCCCGCGCCCACCACCAGCACGAATCCCGGCGGGGGCCGAACCCGGCGCAGCGCGGCGACCTCGACGCTGAATCCGTCGCGGGTCGGGAGCAGGCGCCCCTCGGCGACGCTGCCCTCTCCATCGAGAACCCTAACCCGCTCGCCCTCCCGCGCCCGGCGCACCTTGAGGTGGTGCTGTTCCTCGGGCTCCAGGGCCAGCGCCGCGCCGTTCGCGAGGGTGCCCGGCGCGACCAGCACGGCGTGCATTCAGTCGCTCTCCACCGCCACCGCCCACCATCCCGCATCCGTGGCCTCGGCGACGACCCGGAAGGCCTCGCGCGCGAGGGCCGCGAGAAAGGCCGGTCGCTCCGCACGCTCCATTCCGGCAAACACGGCGCGCCCAGCCGGGGACAGGACGCCGCGCACCAGCGGCAGCAGCCCTTCGTTCTGGGCGCGGAGAATGTTGGAGAGCACCAGCTCGACGGGGCCGAGCAGCGCGGTGAGGGTCAGCGCGTCGCCGGTGAGGAAACGGGTTCGATCGGTGACGGCGTTGCGCTCGGCGTTACCCCGCGCGATGGGTTCGGCCTCGGGATCGAGATCCAATCCGACGGCCATGGCGGCCCCGAGCCGTGCGGCGGCGATGCTCAGGATGCCGCTCCCGCTCCCGAGGTCCAGCACCCGGGCGCCGGGCACGACGAGGCTGTCCATTAACGCGAGAGCGGCGCGCGTCGAGCCGTGCTCCGCCGTGCCGAAGGCGGTCTCGGGATCGATGCGAATGACGACAGCATCGCTCGGGGGGATCGTGCTCCAGCTCGGGGCGACGAGCAGTCGCCCGATTCTGCGCGGCGCCAGTCCGTCGCGCCAGTGGAGCCGCCAGTCGATGTCGGGCAGGTCGCGGGCCGCCGCGGCCACGCCCTGGCCGAACGCAGCGAGGAGGTCTTCGAGCAGGCGGCCGGCGGCTCCCGCGCTTTCGACCACGCTGATCAGGGTTCCGTCGGGGCGTTCTTCGACCGCCTGGCCGGTGCGTCCCACCAGCCAGGCTGCCACCGCATCGCGCTCGCCGGCCGGACTCCGGACGTCGAGGGCGCACCAGCTCATGCCCGAAGCGCTTCCTTGAGCTTGGACCAGAATCCGGTGCTTTGCTTGGGAGGGGGACCTTCGATCTTGGCGAACTCTTCGAGCAGGCGGCGTTGCTCGGCGTTCAGGGACTCGGGCGTCCAGACGTGGACCCGGACGTTGAGATCGCCGGCGCCGTTCTGGCCCAGGCGCGGCAACCCCTTGCCCCTAACCCGCAATACCGTCCCCGATTGCACCCCCGCCGGGACGCTGAGCCGCTCGTCGCCGTAGGGCGTCGGCACGGTGACACTGGCGCCGAGCGCCGCCTGGCTGAACGAGAGCGGCAGGTCGAAACTGAGGTCGTCGCCCTCGCGCTCGAAGCGCTCGTCTTCTTTCACTTCGATCATGACCAGCAGGTCGCCGGTCGGACCGTTGCGGGGCCCGGCGGCACCCTGGCCCCGCAGCGTCATGTAGTTGTTGCCGGAGACCCCGGCGGGAATCTCGACGGCGACGGAGCGCTCGCCGCGGAACCTGCCCTCGCCGCGACAGCCTTCGCAGGGATTGGTGAGTGGCATGCCTTCCCCGCCACAGGTCGGGCAGGCGGTCACCGACACAAACTGCCCGAACACGCTGCGCGACGCCCTGCGGACCTCACCGCTGCCGCCGCAGGTGGAACAGGTCGTGGGACGGGTCCCCTTGGCACCGCCGCTTCCTTCGCAGGTTTCGCAGCGCAGCAGCGTCTTCAGCTTGACGGTCCGCTTGGCTCCCGTGGCGACCTCCTGGAGCGTGAGCTTGACCGAGACGCGGATATCCTGACCGCGCCGCGACTCGGCCTGCGACGCGCCGCCGCCGAAGAGCGATTCCAGGCCGCCCAGACCACCCATGCCGCCGAAGTCGCGCATGAAGATCCGCAGCGCCTCGGCCAGGTCGACATGGTGAAAGCCCCCCGCCCCGCTCTTGAGGCCGGCTTCGCCGTAGCGATCGTAGAGCGCCCGCTGCTCGGGATCGCTCAGCACCTCATACGCCTCGGCGATACCGCGGAACTTGGCTTCCGCATCGGGGGCCGGATTGCGATCGGGGTGATGCTCCATCGCCAGCCGGCGATAGGCGCGCTTGATCTCGTCCTCGCTCGCTCCCCGGGCAACGCCGAGCACCGCGTAGAAGTCACTCACTCCATCAATCCTTCCACCATGCGGCTGGTGTGCTCCACCAGTCCGATGATCTTGTCGTAGGGCATGCGGGTGGGACCCATCACGCCGATCACGCCACTGAGGCTGCCGCTGCGGTAGGCGGAGGTCACCAGGGTGAACTCGGCGAGACGCGGATCGCTGTTCTCCGTCCCGATGGTGATCGTCAGGCCGCTGCGGTGGCGGTCCTCGAACGCGCGGCGCAGCAGATCGCGCCGTTCGGTGAGCTCGAGGAGGTGGCGCATGCGCTCGTTTGAGGCAAACTCGGGCTGGTCCGCGAGCGGTTGCGCACTGCCGAGCATCACGCTGTCGTGATGGGTGAAATCGAAGAGCTCCTCGCCCTCGGCCACGAAGATGTTGAGCAGCTCGTTGTCGTTGCCGCCGCCCGCATCGCGCAACCGCTCGGGGAGCGAGCCGCGGATTTCCCCCAGCTTGAGACCCGCGAGCCGCTCGTTGAGGATTCGCGAGACGTGGTCCACGGCTTCCGGGGCGACGGCAGCGGGAACTTCGACAAAAATGGTGCGGACCAGCCCGCTTTGCAGCGTGAGCACGACCAGCAGCCGCTCGCTGCTCACGCGAACCAGCTCGAGCCGCTCGAGGATGAGGCCATCGAGCGTCGGCGCGATCGCGACGCCCAGCTCCTGGGTCAGCACGCCGAGCACCTGCGCGGCGCGGCGCAGTATCTCTTCGATCGGGTTGCGAGCGCCCGGGACGATTTCGCTCTCGAGCCTGGCGCGCGCGCTGCGGGGAACCCGCATCGGGCGCATCAGTCGATTGACGTAGAGCCGGTAGCCACGCTCGGTGGGGATGCGCCCGCCCGACGTGTGCGCGTGGAAGAGATAGCCGCTCGCCTCGAGCTCGCTCATGGCGCTGCGAACCGAGGCCGGTGAAAGACCCAATCGAGAATGGCGTGCCACCGCTTCACTACCGGCCGGTTGGGCGGTCTCGACGTAAATCTGGATGACGCCTTCGAGGATTCGAAACTGGCGCTCACTGAGTGCTTCATTCTGCATAACAGAAAAATTAGCAACGAGTTAGGCTGGCCACCAGCGCGTCGAGCCTGAGCCAGCCCTCCGGCGTGAGTGCGATACGGCCCTCACGCTCCCGGGCCCAGCCGGCCTGCTCCCAGCCGCGGGCTTGGGAAACCGGAATCCGAGCGGCCGGCACGCCATCCGTGGTCCGCAAACCGAGGTAGACCTCTTCGAGCGCAATCTGGTCGGGAGCAAGGGTTTCGAGCTCGGCGCGCAGATCCTGCCCGCTCTCGCTGCGGCGCCGGTATTCCTCCCATTCGCGGACGTTCCAGCAGCGCACCGCGCCATGGCCGCTGTGAGCCGAAGGACCCAGGCCGATGAAGGGCTTGCGCTGCCAGTACGCCGAGTTGTGCCTCGCACGGTAGCCAGGAAGCGCGGCATTGGAGACCTCGTAGTGTTGGAATCCCGACTGGCAGAGCTTCTGGTGTGCCAGCAAGTACTCGCTCGCGGCGCGCTCCTCAGGCGCCGGCTGCGACGCGCCGCGCGCAGTCCAGCGCCCCAGCGCCGTGCCCGGCTCCACCGTGAGCGCATAGAGCGAGAGGTGTTTCGGCTCGAGCCCCAAGGCGCGCTCGAGATCGCCAGCCCAGTCTCGAGGGACACTGTCGGGCAATGCGTAGATCAGATCGAGCGACCAATTCTTCATTCCGGCCGACCGCAACGCTCGCGCCGCGATATCGATCTGGTCGGTACTGTGGGTACGGTGCATCCAGGAGAGCGCGGGTGCGGAGAACGACTGGGCACCGAGCGAAACTCGATTGACCCCCAGCTCGAGCCACGACCCCGCGCCGGCCTCGGTGACGTCATCGGGGTTGGCTTCGAGAGTCACCTCGGCATCGGCCGCCACGTCACGATCGCCGCGAATGCGCGAGAGGATGGCCTCGAGTGCCGACGAGGACAGCAGCGAAGGAGTACCGCCGCCGAAATAGATGCTCGCGAGCGGCGGCGCTGCGTCCCACCAGGGATGGCTTTGCCACGACTCCCAATCGCGCAACAGCGCGCCGACGAACGCGGACTCGGGCACCTCGCGGCGCACCGCGATGGCAAAATCGCAATAGCTGCAGCGCCGCGCGCAAAAGGGAACGTGAATGTAGAGGTGCACGACCTCAGGCTCAGCGAAAGAGACCCGCCGCGACGAGGCGGTAGCGGCCTCCGAGCTCCTGTCTGACCTGTCCGTCGAGCTCGAGCGCGGCGAGGGCGTCGAGGGTTTCCACGACCGGGGCGCCGACCTGGTCGACGAGCTGCTCCGGAAGCAGCGGCTCGATGTGCAGCGCATTGAGCAGACGGCGTTCGAGCGGAGCCGGCGTCCCTGCTGCGGAGACGACAACACGCCCCACGGAGGCCGCTTCGGCGTAATGCCGCAGTAGATCGTCCAGCTCGAGCAGCGGCGCCGCGCCATCGCGAATCAGCCTGTTGGTACCCGCCGAGACCGGGCTCGTGATCGGCCCCGGCAAGGCGAGAATCTCGCGCCCCTGGTCGAGCGCGTACTGTGCCGTCAGCAGGGCGCCCGAACTCATCGCGGCTTCGACGACGAGAGTGACTCGC